>CAZTDA010000046.1:0-9563 GCA_964612155.1 uncultured Eubacteriales bacterium
AAACTTTGTCATGGGTGCCGTCGGCATTGTGCTCGGCGGTGTGCTCGGCTATTTTTTAGCGCAGTTTATGCTGCAGACCATCGAAACCGACATTGTCAAGTTTTCAAGAGATATTGCGACGGTCAGCTATTTGTATGCCATTTTACTCACCGCGTTTTACATTGTATCGGTCAACCTGATGATGACAAGACGTATGCGCGGAATCAGCATGGTCGAATCGCTGAAAGCGGTTGAATAACAAGCAAAAAAACGGGGAGGAATTATTATGTTAAAGGAAACGGCGCAAAAAACTTACTATGACATCGTCGGTTCGCAGATGTTGCCCCTTATTCAGCTGAAATTCAGCGTGCATAAGGAAGTTACCCAGATTATCTTTTACATGATCCTCAATCAACAACTCGAGTACGATTTACTCAAACAGGCGATGAATGAAGAAATCGCCCGAAACGACTGCCTGCGCATCCGTTTCGAAAAACAAAAAGGAAAGCTCAAACAATATTTTTTACCGGAGTATCGTCTTAAAAACATTCCCTTTTTGGATTTCACAGGCAAAACAAAACAAGAACAAGATGACACGCTGACAAAGGACGCGCACACACCCTTAAAAACCATGCGGGGCGAACTGTTTCGCATTATCTTTTATCGGACCTACGACGGACGCACCGGTATTTACTTAAACATTTCACATGTCATTTCGGATTTATATGCCGCTGTTTTGTTTTTCACCGATTTGCTAGAGGTCATTGTCGCACTCCATGAAGGAACACCGATGCCCAAGCCGCTGGCCTCGTTTGAAGAGTGCATGAAAAAAGAACAGACGATTTTTAATAACCAAGAAGAGATGGAAAAACACCGCCTGTTTTTCAAAGAGTTGTTTACAAAAGACGGACCGTCGTATTATGCCGGCGCGGACGGCATGCGGCTGTTGAACAAAACGCGCCGCAAAAAGAAAGACCCGAACTTGCGGTATGAAGTTTTAAATACGCTGTTTATCGATAACTCTGAAAATTATAAGATTCATCTGTCTGCCGAACGGGCCGCTCCGCTCCTTTCATTTTGCGAAAAGAATAACCTTCCGCTGCAAACGTTGGTTTATGTCGGCATGCGAACCTATCTGTCAAGGATCAACGAGGAAACCGACGATGTCACTTTCGCAATCGCTTTTAACCGCCGAGTTACCCTTGCGGAGAAACGGTCCGGCGGGTGCCGTGTTAATGCGCTTCCGCTGCGCACCGTAATCACGCAAGATAAGACCTTTATGCAGGCGATTGAGCATACGCAGCAGGTGCAATATCAGATTCTGCGCCATACGGACTTTCTGCTGGAACTCGCCAAAGACGGATTAAAAAAATGGGAAAACCGATCGATGTTTTCAGGGACCTACGCCATGCTGCTCTCCTGTCTGCCGTTAAAGTTTTCTCTTCCCCAAAACTGGGCGTGTGAACTCGGCAACTACAGCAACGGCCATTTCCCGATGTCTCTTTACACCATTGTGGTGCCCAACTTTAGCGAGGGCGGTCTTGACTTCTGCTTTGAGCACATGATTAAAGTTTTGAACCACGATGATCTTGATGCACTGTTTGAGCAGAGTGTCAGAATTATGGAAGCAGGTGTCGCCAATCCGGATATCACCATCGGCGAATTGATACACGCAGTCCCCGAAGTCGCAGCGCAAAAGGATGCCGCACCCGCCGCGATATAAATTCGAGCAAGTGAAGAGGCCGGCCTGAGAGGGACGGCTTCTTTTGTTTTTTTATCGATTTATTACCTTTTAGTTGAAAAAAACGCTTGAACCTGATATATTTTAGATATGACAATCAACTTGAAAGGGAACCGAATAATCAATGCAATGGAATATCAAAAAAGCCGAGACCGATCAAATTGACCGCATCATGAGCATCTATGAGTGCGCAAGAGTATTTATGCGCGAAAACGGCAATCCGATGCAGTGGGGGGACGTCCATCCGCCGCGTGAAATGATAGAAAACGATATCAAACGGCAAAAGCTCTATGTCTGCACCAACGGCGAAGAGATCGCAGGCGATGAAATCGCTTGTGTGTTCTATTTTAATATCGAGGACGATTCGACTTACCGCATAATCGAGAACGGAGCTTGGCTTGATGACAAACCCTACGGTGTAGTACACAGAATCGCCTCCGCCCGGGGGAGCAGGGGCGCCGCGACTTTTTGCCTGAACTGGGCTTACGAACAGGCGGGTAATCTCCGCATCGACACGCACGAGGACAACAAACCTATGCGGGGACTGCTGGAGAAACTGGGTTTTGTGTACTGCGGAATTATTTATGTTTTAAACAGGTCGCCGCGAATGGCGTTTCATAAAACGCATTAAGACCTTCTTCATATACACAGAGTGATCAAAAGGAGTACTTATGGGGCAGAAAGCGACGACCATTAAAATGAAGGCCACCCAAAATATCAATTACCGTTTTGTGTGCGAGCACTGCAAAAATCTGAGCAGGTGGCAGTACTTTATCGTCACTAATGAAGAGGAGGCACAAGCCGGGGGTTGGTATGCGCACCTCACGCCGGAAGAAGAGACACAGTTGAAAAATAAAGTCCAAAAAGGGCTGAGGGAAAAAGTGGACAGCGTGATGACCGCCTGCGGCAAGCATAAATATCCGTTCAACGATTTCTGCCCCACTTGCGGGAAACATCAGTCCTGGGGAGACAATACCTTGTACCAAAAACTCCTGGAGGTTCCGTTATGCGTCGGCGTTCTGACCGCTGCGGTTTTGTGGATGACTTCCTTGTTGGAAACAAGTTTTTCGCTGTGGGTCATCCTCGGTTCGACGGGGGTTACGCTGATCGCGACGCTTGCCTATGTGATTTGGCGAAAAGTGCAGATTTCCGATATTACAAAAAAGTTCTTCCCCGAAATTGATTGGAGCGGGAAGTAGGTATGAAAGAATCGGTAAGTTTAAAAGATAAAATATGGGCGGGATTTTTGATCCTGTTTTTGTGTTATGCCGCTGCCGCATGGATCGGGGCGATTGTCTATTTAAATTTACAAATCGGTGGGGAAGTATGGTTAAAACTGCTGGTTGCAGATATCGCCGCGACGTTATTTGTATGGGCGGTCAGCTTTGTGTTTCGCAATGCGTCGGTCTATGACCCCTATTGGAGCGTGCAGCCCGTTGTCATTTTGACCCTGCTGTTGATTCAGAAGGGAAGCGTGGACTTCGGTACCGGTCTGCTGTTTGCGGTCATTTTGTTTTGGGGTGTTCGGCTGACGGTAAACTGGGGTTATACGTTCAAAGGGCTGGATCATCAGGACTGGCGGTACAGTCAAATCAAAGAACAGACCGGGAAGTTTTATCAGCTTGTCAACCTCGTGGGCATCCAGCTGATGCCGACATTTATTGTTTTTCTGTGCATACTGCCCGCGGTTTATTATGTGGTCGGGCAGAATAATTTTAAACCGCTTTCGCTGTTCGGCCTTGCCGTCAGCGTGTCAGGCGCGTCTTTGCAAATGATCGCCGACAAACAGATGCACCGGTTTCGCAAAAACACCGCTGATCGCAGCAAAATTATCCGCACTGGGGTCTGGAAGCATTCAAGACACCCGAATTATTTAGGTGAGATTATGATGTGGTGGGGCGTCTATTTCGCCATGCTGCCGAGCCGCATGGAATTGTGGTATTTGCTGCTCGGCGCGCTTGCGAACACGATGTTGTTTTTATTCATCAGCATTCCGCTGGCCGAAAAGCATCTGGCGGGGTACAAAGAGGGCTATGAGCAATATCAAAAAGAGACCCGGATGCTGCTGCCGATTCCGAAATAAAGCATGGGATTCTTAAAAACTAAAAAGAAGGGATGGACAACATGACGTTACAAACCGAACGCAGACAGGGCAGTTATGCGCACCTTTATGCGTTTTGCGCGCTGATGGTGCTCACCGCCTTTTTGCTTGATTCCCCGGCACGGGTTATGGAGGGGTTTGTCCGCATTTTAATCTCGCCGAGCAATTTGATCACCGATTATATTGAAATCGGCGGGCTCGGAGCCGCGTTTTTTAACAGCGGCATCATCGGTTTGGCCACGGTTTTTTTATTGCATCTGAGCCGTGTAGAGATGAACGGCGCGGCTTTGGCGGGCATTTTAACGGTCTGCGGCTTTGCGTTTTTCGGTAAGACCCTTTATAACTCGATCCCCATTACCTTCGGGGTCTATTTATATTGCCTGTTCAAAAAGGTCCCGTTTAAAGAAGTCGTCGTCACCGGTCTTTTTGCCACCGCGCTCGGACCGTTAATCAGCGAATTGAGCTTCGGCCTCGGCCTTACACCGTGGAAGGGCATCCTCGCGGGCTGCATTGCCGGCATTGTCATCGGGTTGATTGTGATACCGCTTGCAAATGCTTTTTTCAATTTTCATCAGGGTTTTAATCTGTATAACACCGGGTTCACCGTGGGCATCATTGGCATGTTCGCCACCGGTATTCTGCGCATGTTTAACTTGCAGGTGGATACGGTGTTAATCGTCTCGTCGGGCAATAACGCAACGCTGAGTATTTTTTTGCTGGCTTTGTTCGCGGTAATCTTTTTGGCGGGACTTTTTTATAACGGATGGTCCTTTAAAAACTATCAGCAGCTGTTGGGTTTTTCCGGGCGGCTGCGTACGGATTATGTGCAGCAGTGCGGATACGGAATCACCTTGATGAATATGGCAATCATGGGCTTGCTTGCGTGGAGCTATATCATCTTAATCGGCGCGCAGATCAACGGTGCATCCATCGGTGCGCTGTTCACGATTTTGGGGTTTTCGGCATACGGAAAACACCCGGTCAACACGATTCCGATCTTTTTGGGGGCTTTTACGGCTTCGGTGTTGAACATCCACGATCCCACGGGTACGGTAGCCGTGATCGCCGTGTTGTTCGGTTCCACACTGGCGCCCATTGCAGGGCGTTTCGGCATCATCGCCGGCATCATTGCGGGTTTCATCCATGTGTCGGTGACGTTGAATGTCGGTTATCTGCACGGCGGCATGAACTTATATAACAACGGATTTTCGGGTGGTTTTGTCGCGGCTTTAATGGTTCCGCTGTGTGTGATGATAACTGAAAAATTCAACTTAAGAAAAGGGTTGCGTGACAATTAACCCGAATCTGTCTGTATTATGAATGTTGTTTTAAAATGAGTGGTCGGTCAATTTCAACAAATTCTATCGAGGATTTTTTATAAAGGATGAGAGGTATGGTAAAAAACCGAAAACTGCTCACGGTACTTGCGGCACTCGAAATCATATTGATGGTCTCGGCGGTTGCGTTTGATCTGTTTTTACCGACGGTTTTATTGATTGCAAGCGGACTGGCCTTCTTGCTACTGCGAAGAGAGGAATTCTCGGATTTGGGTTTCCGGAAGGCAGATAAGCCGTTCAAAATGATCGCTGCTGTCTTCGGGCTTTCCGTGGTATGGACTGCGGTGGATTTTTGCCTGATACTTCCGATTTTAAACCATCTGACCGGCACAACACAAGATTTGAGTGGATTTGAAAAACTCAAAGGCGATGTGCCGAATCTGCTTTTTTACTTAGCGTCGGCGTGGATTTTGGCCGCGCTCGGCGAAGAGCTTGCTTATCGCGGTTTTTTACAAAACAGGATTTCATCATTGTTTCAAAATAAGAAAGTCGGCCTTGTCGTTTCGGTAATTCTGGCTTCAATTTTGTTCGGGTTTGCGCACACCGAGCAGGGCGTGATCGGGATCATCGTGACGGGCATTGATGCGATTATTTTTAACGTCGTACGCTATCGATTCAAAAATCTGTGGGCGGGCGTTTTGATGCACGGTTTTATGAATTCCATCGGCATGATCGTGTTCTTTTTCACCGGGCCCATATACGGGCTCTGGTGAAAACAACTGCTTTTGACAACGGCAGACCGAATGTGGTAATCTTGGAATAAATTTCGGGAGGGCGGCGGTCAGTTATGAATTTTTCGGATGATTACCATCGGTTGATTGAACAAATATCTCGACTTGAAGAGGTCTTATCCATAGGTAGAAGCGGGGGCGAAAAACTTCCGGTGCAAAATGAGAGTGACATTGACCTCTTTGTTTTTTGCAGCGAGATTCCCTCCGTTGAAAATCGGAGAAGTGCGATTGAACGTTTGGGCGATACCGTAACCGACTGTGAAATCAGCGAAAAGGCCGGTCGGTTTTGGGGCGTCTGCGATTTTGTATTTATCGGTGACGCGGAAATTTGCCTGATGTATTTTACAACAGACGAGATGGACAAGGATATCGAATCGGTTTTGAACGGCTCGCGGTTAGACCGCGAGGATGAATATTATTACCCAACCGGACGGTGCGCGTCGTTTTTATCAATGCACATTCTCTGTGACAAGCAGGGGTATATCAAGGCCATGCAGGAGAAACTGTCGGTATATCCGGAGGGGCTTTCTAAAAAACTGTTTGAATATCATATCCGAAAAATCAACGACGAAGAGGATTTTGAACGTGCGGTTTCGCGCAGGGATGTATTGTTTTATCACGCCACGTTGGAGCGCGCGCTCGACCACTTTTTGCAGGCACTGTTTGCCTTAAATCGGTGCTTTTTCCCAAGTCGAAAACGCACAATCGAATGGATTGAACGATTTGAGAAAAAGCCCGAAAACTGTTCGGAGCGGCTTTTGAAAGTAATCAAGTTGGGAGCAAGCCCCGAAACGCTTTTCGCGTCCTATCAAATATGGTGCGAACTGTGCGATGACATCATAAAACCGGAAAAGAAAAGCGGTAATGAGTAATGTTTGAAAAGATTGTTTTTAAGAAATGTACACCGGACGACCTTGAAACGCTGTGTGCGCTTTCACGCAAGACCTATGAGCAGACATTTGCCCCTTTGAACACGCCGGAAAATATGCGTGCCTATCTGGATAAGGCCTTTGACCTCAAAAAGCTGCGCGATGAGCTGTCAGATAATCATTCAACGTTTTATTTTCTCTTTCAAGCTCATGAATTGTGCGGATATTTGAAATTAAATGAAACTCCTTCCCAGACAGATCTCAACGACGCGCAATCGCTGGAACTCGAGCGGATTTATGTGGATGAAAAATTTCAAGGCAAGGGGTTCGGACGCGTTTTGATGGAACAGGCCATCAAAATTTCGCGGGAGAGGAAGAAAGTTTATATTTGGCTCGGCGTTTGGGAGAAGAATGAAAAGGCCATCGATTTTTATCAGAAGAACGGGTTTTACAAAATCGGGACGCATCCTTTTATGATGGGCGAAGAGGAACAGACCGACTTTATCATGAGAAAAGATTTATCTACAAAGAGGGAGAAAAAATGCCTAAAACAACGCGAAAAATGCTGAGTGACTGGAACGCGCCGTATCTGCAGGCGTTGGTCAAAGTGATTGAGACCCAGAGCAAGGTGACGCTTGCGAACTGGGCGATCGACTATTCCGAGCGGGTGCTTCTGCCCATTTGGAATAAGTATCAACCGGACGATCTGCGCCCACGTAACGCTATTGATGCCGCGCGTGCTTGGTTGACCGGATCGATAAAGCTTCCGCAGGCCAAACCGGTCATTTTGGAATGTCACGAGGCAGCCCGTGCAGCCGAGGGGCATTCCGCCGCACAAGCCGCAGCAAGAGCGATCGGTCAATCCGCGTCTACGATTCATTCGGCCACGCACTGTATCGGACTGCCGCTTTACGGCGCGTTGGCGGTTGTTTATGACGCACTCGGAAGCAATGTTGCATGGACGCAGTTAGAGCAATATGCTGCCGGTGAATGCGGGCGCATGCTTGAAGCACTTAAAGCCGTCGCGGTCGAAAACGAGCCGAACCCCGCCAAAATTGATTGGAAGTGCTGACAGCAATTCTTGAGGAAAGGGAACTATAATGGATATACAAATCCGTACATATCAAAATAGCGACATCGGCGAAATGGTGCGCATCTGGAACGAAGTCGTGGAGGAGGGCATCGCTTTTCCGCAGGAGAACTGCTTAACAGAGGAAACGGGCAGGTCGTTTTTTGCCGAACAGACCCATTGCGGTGTCGCAGAATGTAGAATAAACTCGAAAATATACGGAATGTATATTCTGCACCCCAATAATATCGGCAGATGCGGGCATATCGGAAACGCAAGTTTTGCGGTCGCCTCCGACAGCAGGGGAATGCACATCGGTGAAAAATTGGTGCTGGATTGTATTAAACAGGCGAAACAGCACGGTTTTAAGCTTTTACAATTTAATGCCGTGGTCGCTTCCAACACGCACGCAAGGCATCTTTATGAGCGGCTGGGGTTTGTGCCACTCGGCAAAATTCCGGGCGGATTTCGCATGAAAGACGGGCATTACGAAGAGATCTGTCTTTATTATTATCAGCTTTGACGCGTGGTAAAGAAATGATTAAAAGCGGACGCCTGAAAACACTCGGTTCAATATTATTTTTAATGGTTTTGCTGCAAGCGCTTTTGTTCGGCATCCAACAGCTCATCTTTTTATTGATTGAGCGGACCAACTTTTCCGACCACATGGCAACGATGGTGGGAATGGCAATACTGACGGTTGTCTATCTGTTCGTTTTCCGAATCGCAAGAGCAGATCTGTCGGTTTTTCCGAAAAAATTCGGAGTCGGCTATATCATGGCAACCGTAGTCACGGTGGTTTTGATGGTAATAAACCCGTTAAATTATACCGGTGGTTTTGATGCCGTCTTAATGCTCGTTTACGGCAGCATCGTAACCCCGATTTTTGAGGAACTGATTTTTCGCGGCTACATTTGGAACAAGTTGAACACGGTCTTTACGAAGGAATGGAAGACCTACATCGTCTCAACCGTTCTGTTTGCGCTCTGGCACCTCGGGTATATCAGCTCCATCGCCTTCCGGGTCGAGACAGGCCTTGCCAACGCGATGATGTGGAAAGTGATTGTCGGATTGTGCTTCGGGGTGGTGCTGGGCGCTGTCAGGTTAAAGACGAAGAATTGTTATTCGACGATTCTTTTACATGGAATCATGAATCTGTTCGGGAAGTGAAAAAAGCAACGAACTTTTGACGCGATTACCGGGAGATGGTATAATAATGTCGGGAGGGATTACTTTATGGATCATTTTGAGTACTACACCTATTGTTACGAAACCGGCGGCTGGATGGGCGGAAAAGTGGATGTCAACCACCTTCAAACCGAATTAAACCGGTTGGGCGCAGACGGTTGGGAACTGGTCAGCAGTACCACGACCAATCAGGGAGAAGGGTACACCAGAAACATCGTTTTCATTTTTAAGCGGAATTTGAATTACTGATTTATATGCAGTGCCGGGCATCCTGTTGATTTCGGGGTGCCCTTTGTTTATCAAGTTGTAAGATAAGGATCGGTAAGGCGGCTTCCCATTGGGTAAAACCACTTTATGCCTTGAAATAAAAATGGTTTTACTTTATAATACCCCTGTCGGAGTGCGCGGCAATTTTTGGCATACCGGAAATCCGGCTGGCCTTTGTCGAAAAAAGCAAAAAAATGGCTAACTCGTTGGAAGGGGTTTGCGGATGATTCAATTTTTAATGTTTGTCTTTATCTTCGCCGGCATGATGTATATGTGGAGTT
>CAZTDA010000047.1:0-9460 GCA_964612155.1 uncultured Eubacteriales bacterium
AGGCGTTTTGTGGTCTACCATGTCTGCGACGGAAACGAAGTTCAATTATGGGCGCTGGAACTTGCGACCGGATTCCGCCGTCAGCTGACCCATGCGTCAAACAACCCTAAGGATGCGCAATGGATTCCGTGGTGTACCCCCTGCGGCAGCGGCGTGCTTGACCACCGCAGCGTGCTGAACACCAAGACCAACAATATCATTTATTTTGACCGAAATATCGTCAAAGAACTGAATATCGAAACCCTTTCTGAACGCGAATTGTTCACGCTGCCCGCCGACCGTTATCCGATCTCCCAGAGCTGCGTCACCCCCGACGGCAAGTGGTTTGTGTTTTCACACATCGACCGGGAGTATTACAACAACCTGCCCCATCAAAACTGGCAGGAATATCTGCATTACCGCTACCGGATTCAGGACTGCATCGTGCAGGCGTTCAACCTTGAGACGGGCGAGATGCGCGATATTTTGATTCTGAACGCCCTGATCCACCACATCATCCCCTACGGGAACGAATACTTTCTGCTCAATCATCCGCCGACTGAGTCCGGCATTCTGTTCACGGCGCTCGAGGGGAATTGGTACACCCAGATCCGCACCAAAGGCCGCGACGGCCGCATGGCAAACCACTGCGCCGCCACCAAGCGCGGCATTGTCTACGAGGCCTGCAAATTCCACGGCGACAATGTCGGCGGAATTTACGACCCGTTCACCCATCGGTTTATCGAGTACAAGTTGCCTGCATTCTTCGGCTATACCCACACCGGCTGCGACCCGCGCGGAGACATTCTCTTTTACGAATCATTGAACTACGACGACAGCGGCATCACGGGACATTGCATGTATCATATGAGCCGCTATGACGAGACCGCCCCCGAGTGGAATCGGTTGATGGGCAATCGGAAAACCTACGGCTCCCGCTCGTCGCAAAAGTCGCATTTTCACCCCCGCGTCACCCCCGACGGCAGCTATGTTCTCTTCACAGGCGGCTGCGCGCAGACCCAAACCAACCAGATATACTTGCTCGACATTAGCGACATCCCCGCAACCGAGGGCTTGCCGGATTTATTGATAAAATAAATAAAAAGAGGAAAAGCGATTATCATGCAATACACGTTCAGAAAATGCACGCAAGCGGACTTTGATTTTTTATATGCGCTGAAAGAAAAGTGCTTTAAGTGGTATGTCGAAATCCTCTACGGCTGGGATGAAGTATTCCAAAAGCGGGCGCTGCAAAAAGAAATGGATAAGCTCCTTGATTATATGAATATCATACAAGTCGACGGTAAGGATACGGGGCTGTTCACCTGCCATACGGACGAGAACGGCGATTGCTGCATTGGTCTGTTTGCAATCCTGCCCAAATTTCAAAACAGGGGAATCGGCTCAGCTGTTTTAGGAGATAAACTTGCGGAAAACAAGAAAAAAGGAATCCGAACCTATTTGAAAACCTATAAGCAAAATCCAGCCCGTTTATTGTATCAGCGACTTGGATTTAACGTCTACGGTGAAACCGAAACCCATTACCTGCTGGAAGTGAAATAACCTCGGAGAGTTTACGCTTTCCGGGGTTTTCTATTTGCAGCGAACATTTTTGACCGGTTTCTGATACTTCTAAAAAATTTAGGGTTTTTTATTTTCCCTATTGACATAGTGTGTCGCACACTGTATAATGAAAACCATAACATCGTGTGTGAGGTGATGTTTTTGGAACGCGATGAAATTATCTCCGGTTTTTTGTTGGAGCTGCGGCGGGGGACGCTGATTCTCTGCGTGCTTGCCAAACTGGCTGAGCCAACCTACGGCTACAATCTGATTGCCGAACTCGCCGACACCGGCATTGCGATTGAGGCCAACACCCTTTATCCGCTGCTGCGGCGGTTGGAGAGTCAAGGGCTTTTGACCAGCAGTTGGAACACCGACGGCGCGAAGCCGCGCAAGTATTACAACACCACCGATCTCGGCAAAGACGTTTTGGCCGAATTGATCCTGCACTGGCAGGACACGGTAAAAGACCTGAATCAAATTTTAGAAAAATAGTCAACTCTCAGAAGGGAAGCATTTTATATGAACAACGATTTAACTGCGCGCTATATCTACGCTGTCACGCGCTATCTGCCGGAAAAGACCCGGGCAGACGTCGAAAAAGAACTCGACGGTTTGATTTCCGATATGCTTGAAGAACGCTGTGCCGGCAAAACGCCGACCGATGCCGATATCAAAGCCGTTCTCACCGAACTCGGCACGCCCGAAGAACTTGCCGCCAAATACAGCGGCGACGAAAACAAAGCCCTGATCTCAGGCGCTTATCTCTTGCTGTATCGCCGAATTATCCGGTTGGTGCTTCCGATTGCCGCCGCGGGTCTCGCCTTTGCCGGACTGCTTGCCGCACTTTTAGAATGGAGCCCGGGCCCCGATTCCTATTTATACTTCGGGCAGATTTTCGGAAAGATCATCGGCGGCGCTTTTTCCGGTGCATTTCAGGCCTTTGGCATCATCACGATCATATTTGCGATTTTAGAACGCAAAAAAGTACCTTTAAAAACCGAGGATATGTTTTCGAACCTGCCGCCGGTACCCGAAAAGAAAGCGCAGATTAAACCCATTGAACCCGCCTTCAGCATCATCTGGGCTATTTTCGGTGCGGTTTTATTGATCGGATTCCCCCAGATCATCGGCGCGTGGTTCACCGACACGGGTTGGATTCCGGTTTTCAACAGCGACATGCTGCGCAGCTTTTGGCCGTTGATCATTCTGTGGGCGGTTCTCTCGGTCGCCAAGGAAACCGTGGCGTTAATCGACGGGCAGTATACAATTCGACTTGCCGTTGTCACCGCTGTCGCCAACATCCTGACAATGGTCACATTACCCCTCGTATTTTTAAACCAAAACCTGCTGAACCCCGATTTCACCACCCGTATCGGACAGTTTTTTCAAACGCAAAACATCGAATTTGCTTTTTGGCCGCTTCAAAACTTCGGGATCCTCATCGTGTGCATCGCCCTTTTCGGGCTGCTGCTCGATACCATCGTCACCGCCGTCAGAGCCATTCGGCATAAGGCCTGATAAATCCATACGCCATTTCAACAGCGGGGTGTTTCCCCGCTGTTTTTGTAAAAACTTTTTTACAACCCCCTATCATATCCCCCAACAATATTCACAAATCCATCATATATTTACTTTATGCTTGTCTGTAGTTTGAATTGCTTGCTTCAGACGCTAAACAACCCGTGCCTTTACAGGTTCGGGCGAAAGGTGGAGCAAGGAAATGTATATCGTTCGCAATGCCCTGCGCAATATCATGCGTTCCAAGGGCAGAAACGTCTTAATCGGAATCATTGTATTGGTGATTGCCGTTTCAAGCTGTGTCGCGCTGTCCATCAAACAGTCGGCAGCAAAGGCCAAGCAGGAGGGTCTTGAGTCAATCAATATCACGGCCCAAATCACCATCGACCGCAATGCCTTAATCGGGCAGTTCACCGCTTCGGGCAGCGGAGACCGGGATGCCTTCCGGCAGCAGCTGAGCGCTGTCTCCGGTCTGTCGCTGGACGAGCTTGAAATTTACGCGGCGGCTCCCTCGGTGTCGGATTTTTATTACACCGTAACGGGTTCGGTCAATTCGGGGGATGAAGCCATCGAACCCTTCACAACCGAGAGTTCCACTTCTTCGGAAAGCACCTCCTCTCAAAGCCAACAGAGCGGCAACGGCGGTATGACCATGCCGGGCGGGATGGGCGGAATGACCGAAGGGCGGGGTTTTTCGGGGATGTTCGGAACGCAGGGCGACTTCAGCGTCACCGGTTACAGCTCCGAATCGGCTATGACCGATTTTATCAGCGGAACCTGTAAAGTCAGCGGCGGCGCGATGATTGACCTGACCGCCTCTGACATGAATTGCATGATCACTGATGAATTGGCTGCCTATAACGGCCTCACCATCGGGAGTTCTTTGACCATCGCAAACCCGAACAATGCAGAAGAACTCTATACGCTGACTGTCAGCGGTATCTATACTAACAGCAACTCCGGCTCTTCCGAGACCGGAATGCGGTTTTCTACCTCGAGCGACCCGGCGAACCTGATTATCACCAGTGCCGGAACTCTGAGCACCATCTCGGCACAGTCGGAAGCGGCTGCCGAGGAGGTCGAAACCACAACCGGTGACAGCACCACTACGACCACCACGACCACAACCACTGCGCTGCGCACCCAGCTTTCCGGCACCTATGTGCTCGCCGATACCGCCGCTTACGAGAGTTTCGCTGAAGAAGTGGCCACCTTGGGTCTCGACGACAGTTATACCGTCACTTCAACCGATGTTACCAATTATGAACAGAGCTTGGTGCCGCTTGAAAACCTCAGCAAATTTGCAGGTATATTCCTCGCGGTCGTGTTGTTAATCGGCGGTATCATTTTGGTTGTTCTCAACATCTTCAACATCCGTGAGCGTAAATACGAAGTTGGCGTCTTGACCGCCATCGGCATGAAAAAAGGCAAAGTCGCCATGCAGTTTGTGACCGAAGTGTTTGCCGTCACCTTTGTCTTTATCATCATCGGCGCTCTGGTCGGCTCCGTTGTTTCGGTGCCGGTATCCAATACGCTCCTTGCCTCGCAAATCACCGCCCAAACGACCCAGACGCAAAATGTCGAAAACAACTTCGGGCGCGGCGGACAAATGCCCGGCGGCAACGGACAGACCACCGGAAACATGGGCGGCGGTTTCGGCAACTTTTTCAACAACGCCGGAACCAACGTGGTCGATTATGTCAGCAGCATCAACGCCTCTACCGATATGACGGTGATCTTACAGTTGCTCGGTATCGGGATCTTGCTCACCTTGATCGCGAGCGGCGCGGCGATCATCTCGATTATCCGCTACGAGCCGCTCAAGATTCTGACAAGCCGCACTTAAAGGAGGAAACAGTCATGAACGCTTTACAACTTCAAAACCTGACTTATTATTACGATAAAGACCGCCCCGTGCTGAATAACCTCAATTACTCGTTTGACAAAGGCAAAATCTATGCCATTATGGGCAAATCCGGCGCGGGCAAGACCACCCTGCTCTCTCTGCTCTGTGCACTGACCGACCCGAAAGACGGGACGATCTTCTTTGAGGGAAAAGACATTAAGACCATCGACCGCTACCGCTACCGCAGCAAGTTTGTCGGCGTCGTCTTTCAGGGCTATAACCTCCTGCCGCAGTTGAACGCAGTGGAAAACGTCGAGCTCTCGATGGACATCGCCGGACTCAAGGTCAGCGACAAACGCAAGTTTGCCATGGAGCTGCTCGGAAAAGTGGAACTCGACGAAGTGAAAGCCAAACGCCGCGTTCTGATGCTCTCGGGCGGCGAACAGCAGCGCGTCGCCATCGCCCGTGCGCTCTCATATAACCCCGACATCATTCTGGCCGATGAACCCACCGGAAATTTAGACGGCGAAACCCAAAAGGAAGTCATGGACATCTTTATCCGTCTTGCCAAAGAGGAAAACAAATGCGTTATCATCGTCACCCACGCCCCCGATGTCGCCAAATGCGCCGACATCGTCTATGAGCTCGAATCGTTAAACGGAAAAAAGCCCAAAGATAAACCCATACAGGCGTAAATAAATAAAAAAGAGCGGCGAAGGGAAAACCCCTTCGCCGCTCTTTTCGTTAACAGATTTGCTGCTTACTTCTTTTCCTTTTTGAAGCACATGAACCAATCCAGACAATAGGTATCGTCGCTCTTTGACTCCATACGCTCTTTTGCGGTACCGCAAGAACCCGCGGTCGGCACGATGGTGTCGTCGCCCGGTCTCCAGTTGGCAGGGGTCGCGACGCCGTCCTTGTCGGATTTTTGCAGCGCTTGAATCACGCGCTTGATCTCGTCAAAGTTGCGGCCCGTGGTCAGCGGATAATAGAGAATCAAACGAATCTTGGCTTTCGGGTCGATCACGAACACGGCGCGCACGGCCTGTGTATTCGACTGGCCCGGCTGGATCATGCCGAACTTGTTGGCGACGTCCATGCGGATGTCCTCGATCAGCGGGAAGGTGACCTCAAGGTCTTTCATCCCGTTCCATTCCAGTTCCTTAATCTTGCGCAGCCACGCGATGTGGGCATACAGCGAGTCGACGGAAAGCCCGAGCAACTCGGTGTTCATCGCCTTGAACTCGTCGATCATGCTGGTGAAGGTCATGAACTCGGTGGTACAAACCGGGGTGAAATCCGCCGGATGCGAGAAGAGGATGACCCATTTGCCTTTGTAATCCTCCGGGAAATTGATTTTTCCCTGAGTCGTAACCGCCTGAAACGCCGGCGCTTGATCGCCGATCAGCGGCATTTTATAAGTGTTGTTTTCTTCCATTTCTACTACCTCCTAAAGTTTGAATCTGTCTGAATTTTACCATTCGTTACTTTCAATCACCGTGACATTATCACCTTAAATATGGAAATAACCGAACACTATTATACCCAGGAGCCCTGACGCTTTTTGACTCATTTCAATTAATTGACTCCGGAGTTGTTTATGTTATAATAAAACCAATGGGAATGAAGTTCTCCCACGGGTAACCGAAACCGCCGAACGGCTGATGACTTCTGTATCAATTTGCAGAGGACACGGCTATTTTTGTGTGAAAAAGAGGTAGAAAATAAAATGCAGGACTTCTTCTATGTCGGTATGGGTGGTTTTTTAGGTGCGATTTTACGCTATTCGGCAGGATTTTTGCCGATAAAACCCCAAAACGGTTTCCCTTTGACGACTTTGCTCGTCAATATCACCGGCGCTTTTGTGCTCGGTCTCATCGCCGCGCTCTCGGTTAAAACAGGTATTCATCCCAAATTGGTTTTGTTTTTAAAGATCGGCCTTTGCGGCGGTTTTACCACCTTTTCAACTTTTTCCGCCGAGACCGTCCGCATGCTTCAGGAGGGCAAAACCGGACTTGCTATTGCTTATATCACTGCCAGCGTGCTTTGCTGCGTCCTTGCAGTTTTTGCCGCCGAGTGGATCATCGGCAAATAAAATGATCAGTCCTTTTTGTGTTCTTTGATATACGCCAAGGCCGCCTGATTGTCGGGCAGCATGTTCAAACGTTGGTTCGCTGTGATTTTAAGTTCTTCCTCCATGTCGCTGCTCATCCCCATAAAGCTCGACCAGACAGGTTCTCGGCAGATGATGTATGCCAGCAGCATTGCGTCGTCTGTCATCCCGACCACATCACGAAACAACCATGCGCTCTTGCCGTTCAATGCGGCGTCATACTGTTTCTTCGGATCGGTCAGCTTGAGCGCGATAATGTCCAAAATTGAGCCCACATTGGTGTTTTTGGCAATTTTGAGCAGCACATCCTGATCTCGAACGCGCTTTAGCAGCATGTTATGCGCTGTCGAATACTCGTTGACCTTATAGCCCGCATGCACGCGCAATGCGATCTCGTTGATGATCTTTTCATCGGCAATCATGGCGACTGCGTATTCCGCGATTCCTACACCGTAAGAGGATGTGTGCCAATCTCTGTCGTCGGCGATTTTCCACAAAAGCTCCGGATCGGTGATCTCGTCTAAGATACAGCGAATTTTTTCCCCGTCATAAGCGTGCATACAGCATTCATACAGTTCTTGCTGCGTCAGGTTTCTTAAAATACCTTTGTTTTTTACGGTGAAATAGCTTTTCCTTCTCGCCAGCTCGGTCAGCAGCTCGAAATCGCTCAGCGTCTGTTCGCCGAAGTTGCGCAGTTCTTGATTTTTCGTCGATACCGTGATTTCAAAGCGGCGCTTTTCGTCTTTGATGCACTTTAAAGCCGCTTTCAAACAGGGCGTTTCCATCTCGCCGGGTCTCTTCAGCACCTCGAAAATGTGAGTTTCGTCCGTCAGCATCTCCAGCGCTTTCGCCCGCACCGCACGAGACTTCGCGTGCTGTGCAATTTCATAAACCGTCGCCTCGTCCCCCACAAACAACGACAGCGCCGACAGGCACTTGTCGTCATTATTTTTGCCGTTCACTGCGAATTCTAATAAAAATCCCCTGTCTTGAATTTTTGAAAGCGCCCTCCGCACAATTCTCATATCATACTGCTTGGCCAATTCCTTGAGCAGTTCAAAATCGTTGATCTTGTCGGCGGCGGCGATTTGAATTTCACAAAGCGGGGATTCCCGAACGGCTTTCATCAGCAGTTCCTGATCGTCTGTCTTATCCAACCATTTCAACGCAATTCTCTCGTTTTTCGTCTCCCAGGGTTTTTGAAACAGTCCCATTGTCCGGCCTCCCTCATTTTCCATTGTTTTCATTATAACGCACATGATAAGCAAAGACAAGAACGCTAAACACAAAGCAAAGCGCCTTTCTTTCGAAAGGCGCTTTGCTTTGTGATGGTGCCGCCGGTCGGGCTCGAACCGACACGATGTTGCCATCAAGGGATTTTAAGTCCCTGGCGTCTACCAATTCCGCCACGGCGGCATAGAATCGCTAAAGCGATTCATTGGAAATATTTCAGACGTTGCTGAAATATTTCTGGCTTCGTTAAGGGCGTCGGAGAACGCCCTTGCGTTCTCTTGAAATTTTTCAAAGGCGTTTGAAAAATTTCTGGCCTCTGCTGACTTTTAAAATGCCCTGCGTTTTTATTGCAGCGGTTCGCCTTCGCCGACGAATTTACCTTCATTGGTATAAGTGCCGACACAGGCGATCGTTTTATTGTTGGTAAGCGTTCCGGTTGCGAGGTTATGAAACACGCCGCCGTCGCTGGAGATTTTAAGTGTGCCGTTGTTGGTGATGTTCGCCGCATTGTTAAATGTGGTTTCGCGCTCAATTCGCAGCTCCCCACCCGCGTCGATTACGATTTCGCCGTTGTTTTGAATCGTGCTGTAACACGGAGCAAGCATGCCGCCCTCGGCGATACGGATAGTGCCGTTATTTTCTAACGTGGTCTCTGCAAATTCAAAGGTTTTTGTTAGGACGAGCGTGCCGTTGTTGATGATGCCGCTCGTGCTGTCGTTGCCGAAATAAACCGGCATAAAGTTATCCTGCATCGTGACGGTTACGCCCTCGTCAATCACCATTAAAAAGCCGTGCTTTTCAAATTCCTCGATGCTCGAAAGCCCGATGGTGATGTCGGCTTTGATGTTGACGCCCGTGGTATCACTGCCGCGAATTGCATTCATCAAGGTTTCGAAATCATAAACATCGATCATGCCGGAAAGCAGAGAAGAGGTTTGTGAAGAACTCTGCTGTGAGGAGGCCTGCGAGGACGTACCCCCGGCGGCACAGGCAACGAAAATTAAAGTAAAAACTAATATTAACAATAAGACAAGACGTTTTCTCATAAAACTGAACCTTTCTTTACCCGCGTGAATATCACGCCAACCGCCGCCAATCACAGCGGATTACTGACAATCGTTGCAAATAAGCCGCGCTTCCTTTGCAGAGCAATATTATACCATGAAAAAAATAAAAAATCAATTTGACTTTTAAAAAAAATATGT
>CAZTDA010000048.1:0-9413 GCA_964612155.1 uncultured Eubacteriales bacterium
TGCGGCCGGTTCGCAATGATTTTTAACACCATATAACAAAAGGAGGAAAACCCCTGATTTTAACTTTAAAAAAGCCGAAGTTCACACACTAACGGGGGATGAACGCCATGCGGCAATTTGTTGCCGCTGACGGTGAAAAAGGATGACGCCTACCGCTGGATGGTGGCTAAAAGCCGTCATACATTGCCCGGAACAATGCGCAAATGATGCGCCAAAACCGGAGCCGGTTCGGATCGGGGGATGAAATAAGCTCCCGTGAAGCAGGAAGCGGAAGTATTCGCCGTCCCGAGAAGACGGCGGAGAATCGGATAACAATATCTTCTTTGCCACTCTCCTTTTAAGCCCGTAAAAAAGCATTTTGCACAAGTGCAAAGCGCCTGGAAGAACAAACAGAACCCCGCCTTCCGATATTTGAAAACTCAAATATTTGGGAGGTGAAGGACTTCGAAACGGCCATTCTGTCGTCTCGTGAGCCCTATGTGTGAACGAAAAGAAACGAATAACCCAAAACACGGGATTTGTCTGCGCAAAGTGCGGAAAACCCGTGCCGCCGCTTGATAACGGCAGCTACCGCAATCACTGTCCGCATTGCCTGTATTCGCTGCATGTGGACGAATTGCCCGGCGACCGAAAGAGCGGTTGCGGGGGTTTGATGCGCCCCATCGGCATTGTGTACAACAGCAAAAAGGGATATCAGATCGTCCACCGCTGCGAGACATGCGGCGCACAAAAAGTCAACCGCATCGCCGAGGATTGCGACATACCGGACGATGTGGGTATGATGATTACATTGATGCGGCAGATATAATCAAAATTTATCATGGTGACAGAGCGGATAAAAAATTCGCTCTGTCATTTTTATATGCTCTTTTGGGTGAGTATGATATACTGTAAAAAGATCATTTTTATCGGTATGCCGAAGATTGCAAAAAGTGCAAAGCAAACCGGATTTTTTTTCGTTATGATGATTGCGGGAGGTGAGAGGATGGATTGGCAGACGCAGATGAACCGCGCTATTGACTACATCGAGGCAAACCTCGACGGGGAGATCAGGCCGCAAGAGACCGCGAAGTTTCTGCACTGCTCGGTCTGGGAATTCGGGCGGCTGTTTTCTTTTGTCGCGCATACCTCGTTCGGCGAGTATATCCGAAAAAGAAAACTCACGCTCGCGGCAATCGAACTCCAAACGGGCGATGAAAAAATCATCGATATCGCGGTCAAATATGGCTATGATTCCCCTGCGGCGTTTTCCCGCGCGTTTGCCCGGCAATACGGCATTTCCCCTTCGGCAGCGCGCGCCGGGGGAGCGAAGCTTACGCCCTATCCGAAAATCACCTTTCAAATCGACAACGAAGAAAGGACCACTTCTATGAAAACGAAAAACGACCTTCAGACCTACGGGGAAAGAGGATATTACGTCAAAGAGAACGCCCCCCTCTACTTCACACCGGATATGGAAAGACCTGCGCCTGGTTTCGCGATGTCCTGGGCTGGTACGGCGATATCGTGGGCAGAAATGCGAACGGCGGTGCGGAATACGGCTGCGTGTTCGATTATCCGGGCGAATTAATTGTGGCGGGGCTCACGCCGTTTCGGGGCATTCATATGTTCAGGGGTGAGGCGACCAAAGGTGTCGTGGGGTTCATCATGGTACAGGGACTCGAAAAACTGCGGAATTTCGTCCTTCAAAACGGTTGGAAGCAGATCACCGAGATCGAGCCGCAGGCGTGGGGCGCGCGGGAATGCCGTATCACCACCATCGACGGCAGCATCCTGCGATTTTTTGAATCAGCGGAATAATATTCAAAAATAACTTTCGGCGGGCGTGAAAACGCCCGCCGATATTTCTGCATTTTAAAACTCTCTCTTGACACCGTTTTTCTTATATGTTATACTCATAAAGCAGTAAATTAGTAAATTACTGAACGACAAAGGAGAGAATAAGTTATGTCTGATAAAAACATTATGAAAATCCCCACGACTTTAAAGCACAAACCGGTCGTGGTGTGTGAAAATTACGAAGCCGTCGACGGCAGAGATCAATATGACTCTTGCGCAAAAGGGCTATCACTGGGGCTTGCGCAGTGGAATGACCGGGGCAAGGTCGACATTTCGGCCAAAGTTTGGCGTTATACCGGCGGCAAGTGGTCGCGCCAGTCCGAGGAATTGCCGATGCACCGGGTGCTCGATCTGGCGCTGCTCGTCTGCCGTGCCAAGCAGTACTTTATGGACGCATACCGCTTTCCCAAACTCTACGACGAAAACAACCCGCGCATCGACCGCATCGGGCTTCAGGGCGACGCGATGACGGTTGAAATTTGCAAGGATAACCCCATGCTTGACACCGACATCAAGCTGTTTGCCGACGCGCTCGCCCACGACGACGAGATGATCGCCGAGCGTTTGCACACACTGGCAAATCTGTTGAATGAAATGGGATACGGCCACGGCAAAAAGTAACAATTAATTGTAAAGTTAACAGTTGACAGTTTACAGTGCACAGTGAAATGTCCGAGAGCAATCAGATCAATACAAAAAGGGGCAGACAATCATCTGCCCCTTTATGTTGCATTATTTATTGTTAACAGATGGTTTAATGAGATTGTCACTTTTCATTTTTAACTGCCAAACTGTTAACTTACATTTTATACTTATCACAAATTGAACTGTTCTTTAATCTGCGCGGCGACTTGCTCAGCAGACAGATTTGTATTGTCGATCTTGATATAATTCTCAAAAGGAATCTCGCCGTCGTTGCTGACGCAGCGATATTTTATGTCATCGTTGATCAACCGCTGATTGGATATCTCAATATCTCGTTTCGACGCTTTATGTTTCAAACGGTTTTCGGTGGCGTTTCGCTGCAAACGGACTTCCTGTGGGGCGACCAGTTCTGCATAATAGATCTCCGCGCCATGCTGTTCAAAGAGCTCACGGACATGGGCGATATAGTCCCAATCCGATTGTAAGTCAAACCCCCACATATAAGTGAAAATCAGGCCATATGCGTCTGAGGAGGCGAATTCCTCAAAAATCACCTCGCGCAGGCGTTTAATCGCGGTTCCGTTCAATTTCCCGAAAACATCGAGCACCAATTCGATGGTCATATGGTTATGAAACAGCCGGAGGTCGGTGATTTTCATCAGTTCCTGTCCGACGGTCATTTTCCCGACCGCGCTGTCGCCGATTAAGATGACGAGTTTCATAATCTGACCTCCTTTTAAGGGATCGGCGGCCTTTTGCAAAGAGGCCGCCGCCATTTCGTTTTATTGCCTCCCTTGTTAAAGGGAGGTGTCGCGCGTATTCGGTTCGCGCGACGGAGGGATTCTATTCTCTACACTAACTCGTGGATGCTCTCACGTTTTTTGAAGCGAATTTCGACTATGCGGTCGATAGGGGAGTCGTCGGTGCTATAAATCGTGAAAGCATCCTTGGACTGCGGGACGCTGCCGCGCATACTCGAATGATACAGATGGCTTGCAAAAACGCCGTCGATATGAATCTCTTTGCCGGTCGGGTGTTCCAGGCGGATCTGTCCGTGCTTAACGGTAATCTGACTGCCCACAGTGGCCTCGGTGACCACATCGGCGGTTTCGACGCGGCAGTTCGGGGAGACCACATATTCGAGTTTGAACGGAACTTCGGCAGTGCCTGTGGTAGTGATGTGCAGGCGCACGCCGTCAGGCAGATCGGTGAATTCGACCGTGAAATCGAGGTCGCAGGAGTGGACGATGCCGCGCTTGTCGTAATCCAGATCGCTCCAGACCGAGGAAGTCGGATTCTCAAACGGCAGCCGATAATCGCCGTGGGAGTGATAGGTCATTTTAAATCCGGTCTCGGTTTTTTCCAATCGTTTGGGCATGAACTGGGCGACCGCGAAGAATGAGGCGCAGATGCGAAGGTATATCTGGATATCACCGCATTTGAAGAACATGAAATTCGGGTTTAGGGCGATGATCGAATACGACCAAAAATCGTTTCTGCGTCGGTAAATATCGGAGTTGGGGTAATATTTACTGTAGGTCGTCGGCACTGTGACGCCGGTGAGATCGGGCTCGAATTCCTTAAGTTCGGGAATCAGCATATATAACCACAGCGTGGACGGAACACCCTTGCCCGAATAGACCGAATCCTCGAAAATCTGCTCGGCGAATTTCAGATAGCGCTTGTCATTGAACAGATAACCTGCCCACAGATAGAGGTGGTAATAGGAGTGCCCCGGATAAAACTTTCCGCTCGCCGCGCCTTCGCCCTTGTCTTTGCGGCGGGAGTTCTGGGTGAAGATCGTGCCGTCCGGCTCCATATAATTAAACAGCAAATCCATGTTCTTTTTGACGTGCGGATAAAGCTCGGGCAGGTTGTCCTCTTCGGCCATCATTAATAAAGCGTTGTCGTTGACGCCGTTGTACATGCCCGGTGAACGCTCGGTGAATTCGCCGTCCTCGTCGATGTCAATGCCCTCGGCAAGGTATTTTTCGGCTTTGGCTTTCAGTTCCGGCCAGCCGAGAATATTGTAGCTGCCAAGCAGAGCCGCGCTCTCGACCCAGCGGTGGTTCGGGGTATGGAAGCCACCGTTTAAACAGCCGAGCGCCAGTTTTTCGAGCAGTTTTTTAATCCACGCAAGCGTTTCTTTTTCTTCGGCGGAATTTCCACCGAGCTTTTCAAAGACCTTATAGGCGCGGATGACCGAATGCAGCTCAAAGGTCGCGGGTGTGAAAAAGTTGGTGGCGCGGAAGTCGGTCGTACCGTCTTCATGCGCTTTGGAGATGATATATTCGCAGGCCATATTACAGACCGGCAGCAGCGATTTGTCACGGTAATGGCGGCTCTCCGGGCAGCAGTAGAGCACCGCCGCCGAATGCATGGTGCCGATGTGGTAGTTCGGTTCGACAAGCAGGGTGTTGTCGGCACGCCCGTGATCATAATTGCTTTCGGGATTGCGGATAAAATAGCAGAGGGAATTTTCATAACCCCGGTCATTTACCTCGACGATCTGGCGGTAAAATTTCTTCATGAAAATGCGCTCCTTCACAAATGTTATCCCCATTCTACCATAAAAAAATCGAATTGCAAATGCGGATAGCATGTGCTAAAATCAAACCCGGTAAAGGATTGAAGTAATCGATCTGCGAAAGGCGGTTATCATAATGGAAAAAATAAAAATCGGCGTCTTCGGCGGCAACCGGGGGCAAGCGATGATCGACGTGCTGTTAGAACATCCGGACGCGAAACTGGTCGCGGTCTGCGACAAATTCGAGCCGTTTTTGGATAAAGTGCGCAAAAAAGCGAGCGAAAGCGGCATGGAAGTCGCCTGTTATTCCGATTTTGAGAAATTTTTAAAACACGATATGGACGCGGTGGTGTTGGCCAACTACGCCAACGAACACGCGACTTATGCGGTCAAGTGCCTCGAGCACGGCCTGCATGTGATCAGCGAAGTGCTGCCCTGTGAGACCATGGCGCAGGCGGTAGCGCTCATCGAGGCGGTTGAAAAGAGCGGAAAGGTCTATGCCTACGCCGAAAATTATTGCTATATGAAACACGCTTTCACGATGTGGCAGCGCTATCAAAACGGCGACATCGGCGAAATCATGTACGGTGAGGGCGAATATATCCACGACTGTTCCGGTTGCTGGCCGCGCATCACCTACGGCGAGCGCGGGCACTGGCGAAACAATATGCACGCCAATTTTTACTGCACCCACTCCCTCGGCCCGCTGCTGACGATCTCCGGTCTGCGTCCGGTGAAAGTGGTCGGATTTGAAGTACCGCCCGAGCAGTGTATGAAAGAACTCGGTGCGTGGAGCGGCGCGGGTATCGAGCTCGTGACGCTTGAAAACGGCGCGGTGGTCAAGAGCATCCACGGCAATCTCAAGCGTGAACCGTGCAGTATCAACTACGAGGTTTACGGCCAAAAGGGCATGATGGAGAGCGGCCGTTTTGATACCCAGCCCGCGTTGAATGTCTACAAAGAGAGCGAAAAATTGTGCAAAGGCGATTGGGAAAAATATGACCCCGAGCGCACCATCGCCGAAGAAAAAGCCAATCAATTCTCGGGTCACGGCGGCAGCGATTTTTACGCGACCCACTTTTTTATCGAGAAAATACTCGGCAGACCCGACGGAAAATGGTCGATCGACGTTTATAAAGCGGTCGATATGGGCATCTGCGGGTTGCTTGCCTACCGTTCGGTTCTGAACGGAAATACCCCTGTCGATGTACCGAATCTGCGCAATCCGGCAGAGCGTGACCAATGGCGCACTGACAACGCCTGCACCAATCCTGCAGTCGCGGGGGATCAATTATTGCCGCGTTCCTCGTTCGGCGAGCCGGAGTTTTCGGACGCGGTCTATGAAAATGTGAAGAAACTTTGGCTGGAGGGCAAAGACGCATGAATTCACGAGCGCGCGTCGCAGCCGCAATGCGGTATCAAAAACCGGATAAAGTACCGGTGGAATATCTCTGCACGCCGGTCGGATTTTACGAGCACGGCGAAAAGCTCAACGACCTCTATGCAACTATGCCGGGCGATTTCGGCCCGACGAAACGCATACCGATCCCGGTGCTCGGGCCGGAGCTCTTTGACAAAGACGGCAAATACCACGAATTTCGCCGCGATGGCTGGGGTGTGCTGTGGGAATACCGCATCTACGGCGTCGCCGGAATCCCGTTCGAAAGGCCGCTTGCCGACCTCTCGAAGGTCTATGATTTCAAATTCCCCGAACCGCCGAAGCCCGTCGGGGAGCGATTTCAAGCCGATCTTGCACGGGCAAAAGCGCACCGCGAACAGTATTATCACCAGGCGCACGCCGGTTCGATGTTTGAGCAGATGCTTGAACTCTGCGGCGATGAAAATGTCTACTGCGAGATTGCCGAGGACACCAAAGAAATCAATTTCTTAGCCGACAAACTCAGCGAATACGCCCGCGCACGGGTGGAATACGCCGTCGCACTCGGAGCCGACGGGGTTTCGTTCGGCGACGACTACGGCACCGAGCGGGCGCTGATTTTAAGCCCCGCCATGTGGCGCAGCTTTTTTAAACCGCGTTTGAAATACATTTTCGAACCGGCGGTCAAAGCCGGCATGACGGTGCATTTTCACAGCTGCGGACAGATTCGCACCATCATCGAAGACCTTGCGGACGTCGGTGCAACCTCGATTTGGCCGCAGCTTCCGGCGTACGATATGGCTGATCTCGCGGCGCTTTGCCGCAGTACCGGGCTTGCGATTGCGATTCACACCGACCGCGCCAATACGATGACGTTCGGCACGCCGCAGCAGGTGCGTGATCTGGTCAAGCGTGAATACGAGACCTTTAAAATGGCGGACGGCGGCTCGTGGTTTTACATCGAGGCCGACAACGGCTTCCCGTTCGAAAACCTCGAAGCGCTGGTCAACACGGTCAGGGAGATTCGTTAGAGAATGAACATCGGCTTTTGAAGAGAGGTGGTTTTGCCATGATAATCGCTTGTTTCGGAGACAGTTTGACGTTCGGAAGTTTAGGTCATTCATACCTTGAATACTTGGATAAAGATTTCAAAGTAAAAAATGAGGGCCTCAATGGGGATACTGCCGTTTGTATGCATGCACGTCTGAAACACTATATCACAAGAGCATCAAACTCAAAAACGGATTTATATATCATTGCAATCGGTACAAATGATTTGCTGCTGCCGTATTTGGCGACCGTATCTCCTTTTTGGAAGATACCGATGAGCTCGCGGGTGAGATATAAAAAATGTTCAGAAAAGAGCAGCTCTTTTGAATGTGAATATGAAAAAATCTTGCAAACCGTCACTTCAAGCGGAAAACGAGCATTTGTTTTGGGATTGCCTTATCTACAGCTGAAGGATTATCCCAACGACTCGGTCGATGAGCGAAACAAAATCATAAAAAATCTGGCTGCAAAATACGGCATTCCTTTTGTCGATACGGTAGATATTCAACATCATATCATCGATCACATGAACGTCTCTTATTCCTGGAAATATGGGTTTCCGTTACGGCTGGCGGAAGGAATTTTGCTGCCCATCCTCCCTTGTCTGAAGGACTATTTATCCGATAAACGCAGATTGGAACTGACCATCGACGGCGTGCACTGGAGTTCGAAAACAGCGCGGGCGGTCGCAGCCGCTGTCTCCGTGTACATATCTTCTTGAAATAAATATTAAAGGTCGGTGACATGATATGGCGGAATTGAAAATCAACATACCGAAATTTGCGGACGGCGGTTGGATGCCCATCGAGCATTCGGGGCGGGGAAAAGACATTTCTCCGGAAATCCGTTTATCGGAGATCGACGAAAAGGCCGTGTCGATTGCAATCACTTTGGATGACGCATCTCATCCGTTCTTCCCGAACTATAATCATTGGTTGATATGGAATTTACCCGTTGCCGCGATCATTCCGGAGGGCATTCCGAAGGGCGGCACGGTTGAATCGCTGGGTGGAGCAAAGCAGGGGATTGCCTACGGCAGACACCGTTACAAAGGCCCGAAACCGCCGTTCAAATGGATCCATAACTATGTTTTTACGGTTTATACGTTGGACTCATCCGTCGATATCTCCCCAAAATCCACCAAAAGGGACTTCTTGATCGCCGCGCAGGGACATATCCTGCAAAAAGCAATTTATGTGGGCAAATTCCAAAGTCGAAAATAAGCATGTGTATAAAAAACCTGCCGGAGATTTTACTCTTCGGCAGTTTTTTAACAATGAACGATGGAATCTCCTCACCCTATTGACAAGGGACGAAAATCAGCTTTTCACAAACCCGCATTTACCGATATCCTCCGAGGCGCGGCAAACCTCTTCGGAAAGGCGTGTGAACAATTCGCCGTATTTCGTTTTTGGAGCGAGTTTCATCGCACCGACCCGCATCGAAACCGGAATATTTTCGCTGCCGCAGAGCACCGTTTTTCCGTTTTGCGAAAGAACTTTCTCAGCGAAATCGGCGACAGCTTTTTCCCCGGTGAAGTCGGTGAACAGGGCGAATTCGTCGCCACCGATGCGGCAGAGCAGCATGCTGTCGTCCGTTTGCTCGTCGATTCGGCGCAGGCACTCGGCGATGATCTTGTCGCCCGCCAAACGGCCTTTTTCGGTGTTGACCGCGTGCAGACCCACGATGTCGAAACAGAGCACATAATTGCCCTCTTTGGCGCGGATATAGTCATAGAGTTCGGTCATATCGAATTTTCTTCTGCTATTGTTCATATTACATTCCCCTTCTGTATTCAATGTCAATTTCGGGAATATCCCGGTAAATTTCCGGGTGTGTTTAAAGTTGGAGGGCGTGGTGTTCCAGACCTTATAAAAGGCCCGCGAAAAGACCTCAGGCGAGTTGTATTGATAATTCATCGCCGTGTCGAGGACGCTTGCACCCGCGAGCAGATCACGCGCGGCTAACGTCATG
>CAZTDA010000049.1:0-9372 GCA_964612155.1 uncultured Eubacteriales bacterium
CCCTTGGAGATTGGGATGCAATCTTTATCACCAATTACTACTCCCCGACCGAGATGCTGTTGATTCGCTCCCTAAAGTCCCGAAATATCCCTTATATGCTCGAGGTGGACGGCGGTTTTATCCGAACGGAAAATATATTGAAACGAAAGCTGAAAGAATATCTTATTTCCGGAGCACAATATTATCTGTCCACAAGCGCTCTTACCGACGATTATCTTGTTTTTTACGGAGCCGTAAAAACAAAAATAAGCCGTTATCCGTTGGCTTCACTCTTTGCATCTGAAATCGCCGATGCACCCGCGAGCGCTGAGGAAAAAGCAGCTCACCGAAATGCCCTCGGGCTGCCGGATGGTCCGCTGGTCTTATTTGTGGGACAGTTGATTCACCGCAAAGGTGTGGACATCCTTGTCGAATCGGCAAAGCAACTGCCCGCTGTGAATTTTTGCGTGGTCGGCAATGGTGACACCTCGGGTTATCACGCGCCTGATAATGTCCTGTTTGCCGGACAAAAAAACAAAACCGAACTCGTACAATATTACCGCGCCGCCGACTTGTTTGTTTTGCCGACCAGAGAAGATATATGGGGACTGGTTGTCAATGAAGCCGCCGCAAAAGGGCTTCCTATTATTACGACCGATCGTTGTAATGCCGGATTGGCAATGTTGGATCAAAATTACATCGTTCCCACCGAGGATCCCGCTGCGATGATCCGAAAAATATCTGAACTTCTGTTTGATGCGGAAACGCTGAAAAGCGCCGCCGCATCATCCCTCTTAGTCGCAAAACGTTATACGATTGAGACCATGGTCGAGGCGCATCTGGAATTTTTAACCCATAAGTGATATTCTTTATTAATAATCTTTATTACCCCGGGAGTTGATTATGGACAATCCCTTAAAATCAAGAACTCTAAATGCCGCGCGAAATGCCAAATGGGGATATATTCTGTCCATCGTTCAACTCGTGCTGTCCTTTTTTTCACGCACGATTTTTATTTATTTCCTCGGAAAAGTCTATTTAGGTATCAACGGCTTATTCAGCAATGTCCTCGGTGTGCTTTCACTTTCGGAACTGGGCTTCGCAACAGCTATCACATTTGCTCTTTATAAACCGCTTGCCGAAAACGATACCGGAAAAATCAAATCGCTGATGCGGTTGTTCCGCAATGTTAACCGAATTGTGGCAGGCGTTATGGCAGTGCTCGGTATTGCGGTTATTCCGTTTTTAAAATATCTCGTCAAAACCGATCAACCGGTGGACGGTCTGCTTGTTTATTATTTGATTTTTTTATTCAACAGTGTGTCTTCATACTTGTTTTCATACAAAGAAGCGCTGTTAAATGCCAATCAGCAGGTTTTTGTAGGAACGAAAATCAATTTAATATTTACGATAATAATGACCGCAGCCCAATGTTTAGTGCTCTATTTTTTCCGAGGGAACAGTTTTGCTTACACCGCTTATCTGATTACGCAATCGATTTTATACTTTATCATACGTTATGCCATATACCGAGCTGCTGACAAACTGCATCCTTATCTTCGTGATAAAGAAGTCAAACCGCTCGACAAAAACGAAAAAAAGGCCATCACATCCAAAGTTAAAGCCGTTTTTTTGGGGCGGCTCGGCAACATTGCCGTCAGTCAAACCGACAGTATCATCATATCCTCGGTGATCGGTGTCGCTGTCTACGGTCTGGTAGATACCTATGTGTTGCTGACTTCCAGAATCCTCAATATTGTCGGCGTTTTACACGGCAGCGTATTCGGCGGATTGGGTAATTTAATAGCCACCGAGGGAAAAGAACGGCAATCGGGTGTACTCAGTTCATTAAATTTTATGAATTTTTGGATTTACGGTTTTGTCGTAATTGCCTTCTCCGTACTGGTCCAACCATTTATCACGCTTTGGCTGGGTCCCGGCTATCTGATTGACACCCTCTCGCTGATGTTGATTTTATTAAACCTTTATCTTTCGGGGCAGCACGGCGGATTGCTGGCTTTCAGGGACGCGGGCGGCGAATTTGAGCGTGACTGGGCCACACCGCTGATTCAAGGCGGCGTTAATCTTGTCATCAGCATTGTCTTAGCCGTATTGATCGGGCTGCCCGGTGTCTATATCGGCTCGGTGGTCTCAACAATCGTCGCCTTTTGGTTTCGTATCCGACTTGTTTACCGAAAAATGTTGGGGCGCACGATGCGGGAGTACCTTGTGAAATTCTTTATTTATTTGATTACGGTGCTGGCTGTGGGCGGCGGACTCTATGCGCTATCGGTGTTCGTGGTATTAAAGGAGATCACCCTTTTACGGTTCGCGGTGATGGTTTTGATCACCGGTATTGTTCCGAACCTGTTGTTTTTCTTGTTATTCAAACGTACCGGAGAATTCAAATTTTTTATTGAAAAGCTCAATTTTCTCAAGAGCAACAGAAACCTGTTGAATCAACAAAAGAAGGATGGAGATTAAAATGACAACGACAGACAAGACCCTTCAAACGGCAATTGACAAGCTTGTCCAACTGCAGCGCACGATGGCGGCTTATTCACACGCCACCTCGATGATCTACTTTGACAGCGTCACCGCCGCACCCTCCGATACCGCCGCCGGTCGGGGTATGACCTATGAAATTTTATCGCCGATCTCCTATAATCTGCTGGCCTGCCAAGATACCGGGGATTTGTTAAAATTCCTGCGCGAAAATGCGGAGGCACTTGACGAGCAGAAGCGGCGCGAAGTCGATCAACTGACCCGGAGCAGAGATATCATATCTAAGATTCCGCAGGACGAATACGTAAAATACGACCTGCTCATCAACGAGGCCGAAAGCGTATGGCACAAGGCCAAGGCCGCCAACGACTTCCCCGCTTTTGCGCCGTATTTGGAAAAGATTTTTGACTCCACCATCAAATTCGCGGGATATTCCGAACCGGACAAAGACCCTTATGACGTGCTGCTCGACCGCTACGAAAGAGGGCTCGACCGCAAGACCTGTGATGTGTTTTTTGAACGCTTACGAAAAGACCTGGTTCCGCTGATTCACAAAATCGGCAACGCAAAGCAACCCGACGACTCGTTTATCAAAGGGTATTTCCCCATCGCAAAGCAGCGCGAGCTCTCCGATTATGTAATGCAGGTGATGAGCATTGATCGCTCCCACTGCAACATCGGCGAAACCGAGCACCCGTTCTCGATCAATTTTAACAACAAAGACGTGCGCATCACGACAAAATACTTTGAAGACGATTTCACCAACTCGCTGTATTCGGTCATCCACGAAGCCGGGCATGCACTATATGACCTCGGCATTGCCGACAAGCTCCAGTATACCTGCCTTTCCGGCGGCACTTCGATGGGGATTCACGAGAGCCAATCGCGGCTGTTTGAAAATAACCTCGGGCGCAGCCGCGCGTTTCTCAGGTTGCTGATGCCCAAATTTGTCGAACTTTTCCCGGAACTCTCGGGCGTAACCGCCGAGCAGATGTATCGCGCGGTCAATAAGAGCTGTCCGTCATTAATCCGAATTGAAGCCGACGAGCTGACCTATTCGCTGCACATCATGGTGCGCTACGAGATCGAAAACATGCTGCTGCACAAGGAAATTGCGGTCGCCGATCTGCCCAAGGTCTGGGCCGAAAAAGTGCAGACCTACCTCGGCATTGAAGTTCCGGACGACAAGCGCGGCGTGCTGCAGGACACCCACTGGGCCGACGGATTGATCGGCTATTTCCCTTCTTATGCGATCGGAAGCGCTTATTCCGCGCAGATGATGCATACGATGAAACAGGACCTCGACCCCGAAAAGGTGATCGAGACCGGCACTTTAAAACCCATTGTCGACTGGTTAGGGCAACGTGTGCACCAATACGGGTCGCTGTATGATCCTGCCGTGGTGTTGAAAAAATGCACCGGAGAGAATTTTGATCCCAAGTATTACACCGATTATCTGAACGCAAAATTCTCCGATCTCTATAACTTGTAACCAAAATGCCGTTCGTAAGGGAGGTGCATCATGAATCCCGCGATCTATGTCGGCGTGTTTTTGCCCCTGCTTGTGATTATGCTGGAGCAGCAACAGTCCTATGCGCAGATGAAAACCATTCAAATCATTAAACGCAAAACGCGAAAGGAAGGAATACAACATATGAACGAATCCGTGAAGCAATTCATCGGGAAAAACTGCCTGATCTACACCTATAACAACCAGCTGACCGGCATGGTTGTCTCGGTCGAGGACAACTGGCTGACCATGAAGACAAAAACCGGAAGCGAGTTAGTCAATCTCGATTACATCAGCCGCATCCGGGAATATCCGCTTAAAAAACAGGGTTGACCGCGATGAGCGACCGCTATTTTATTGAAAATCTGTTCGGGGTCGAGGGGTGGAACATCGCCTGGTACGGCTTAATCCTCGGCCTCGGCATCGTCGCGGGTCTGTTTGTTGCGGGGTTTGAAATCCGGCGGCAAAAACTGAAAAGCGATATTCTGTTTGACTTTATGCTTTGGGCGCTGCCGCTTGCGATTGTCGGCGCGAGGGCGTATTACGTCATTTTTGAATGGCCGCAATATCAGGACGACCCCGTATCTGCGCTTTATATATGGAAAGGCGGCCTTGCCATCTACGGCGCGGTCATCGGCGGTTTTTTGGCTGCCTTGATCTTTACGCGGCGCATCAAATTCCCGCTGTTTCGGTTTGTCGATATCGTCGTTCCGGGATTGGTGATCGGACAAGTCATCGGCAGATGGGGCAACTTTGTGAATCAGGAGGCCTTCGGAGCGCTGATTACAAACCCGAGCCAACAATTTTTCCCGCTCGGGGTGTACATCGACCAACTCGGCGAATGGCACCAAGCGACTTTCTTTTACGAGAGTACGTGGAACCTGCTGGTGTTCGCACTGTTAATCTTGTCGCGCAAAAAAGCGAAATTCTACGGTCAATTACTGGCTGAGTATTTCATCGGCTACGGTTTAGGGCGATTTTGGATCGAGGGTCTGCGCACCGACAGTTTATATCTGTTCCCCGGTCTGCGTGTCTCGCAGGCGCTTTCGTTGTTGCTGATCCTTGTCGGGATTGCGATGTTTGTGTTTCACAAAAAGCTCTTCCCGCCACCGAAAGAATATGAGGGAAAATATCTTGTTGCAAAAAACGAATCGGAACGGTCTTGACCGTTCCGATTCGTTTTTATACAAATTACCGATAGGTGTTATGGGCGTCGAGGATGCAGAACCTCCACTGAACGCTTTTCCATGCGGATGTTTTGCGCGGATGAACATCGTTCGTTCGCTCGGAACGGCCAAGACCGTTCCCAACAGAAACGAAGTGACGCGTTTGTGAGGCGGCAAACCGATATGTGGCTTACCGATGGCATCAATGCCGGTTACGCGCCGTTGCCGTTGGTGGAAAAGTCAAAGTCGCACTCGGGGTGGCGCAGGATATTGCGCCAATTGATTTGAAACGATCCCGTGCCGTTTTTGGGTTTGTATTGAATCAGAATGTGGTTTAACCCGCCCTCGAGCTCAAGATCGGCAAAAGTGGCCGAGCCGGAGATGTTGAAGGTGTCTTTTTTCTTGGCGTTAATCCACAGCGTCACTTCGCCGTCCGCCGTAACATCGGCAAAGGTCTGCGCGCCGGGATCGGGTACGCCGATGTTGCTGCCTAAATTTTTACGCGCAAAGGGCGACAAGAGCGTGAAGTAGATTAAGGTGTTGCCCGTGAGATTATAAATGCCGTCGGGACTGCGTTTTTCTTCAAACTGCGCGGCTGCCAAAACGGGGCTGGCGTTCATGCGCTCGGTCAGATATTTGGTGTAATGCAGTGCCTCTTCGGGTGGAAATATCTCGCTTTGAATCGTAAAGATGCGCTCCGGATAGCCCTTGCTGCCGCCGCTGTTTGCAATCTCGCCTTCGAGCAGTACGCCTGCGTCAACCGACTTCCCGAGATTACGCAGCAGATGATTTTCAAACCGTGCGAACCGTTTACGCTTTTCAAGTTCAAAATCAAAACAGGAAAGCCAAAAATCTGCGCCGTTATGCCTGATTCTTGCGGCCAACAACAGAGGCTTTGCATCATTTTGATAACAATAGTGCATTGCCGCATAAGAACGCAGCATCTCCGAACGGTTGCCGTGTTCGTACAGCGGAATCATGCAGTTTTGCGGGCAGGTCTCAACCATCGGCTCAAGTCCCTTTGCGGGCTGCATCAGATATTTTGCCACGATGATATTTTCGCTCTCGGGGCTGCAGTAGCTGACCCGCTCCATACCGCACAAATCCTCGTTGGAGATGCCGGAAAGTTCGGGGATATCGCCGCAACGGACGCCGCCGAAGATGCCCTCGGGGTCTTGGGTCAGGGTGACGGAGATTCCGGTTTTGTCGGTGATGGTCTGCGCCATTTTCATGTCGATGCGGGGGATGAAGTATTCATCCCCTTTTCGAGCCGAAATCAACGCTCCGATGATGTCAAGGAGATTGCAAAGCACCTTCGGCGCTTTTTTCGCAATATCGGTTTCTTCGGCGCGTTTCAGCATATTTAAAATCAGCTGTTTTGCGGCGGGAATTTCGGTCAATTTATCGGTCACACGCAGCTGGCAGGCGATCACCCTGCCCTTGCCGACGGTGAGTTCGAGCAACGGGGTATAAGATAAATCACCGTCGCCGAAATCGCCCTCTCCGCTGTCCAAGATCGGTTTAATCAGCGCTCCGTCGTCTTTTTGATACATCTTACGGGCTACGACCGCATCGCCGGAAATCAAGGTGTAGGGGTCGTCGGACCACATAGCAAGATCCTCGTTTACGATGCCCTCGGTTAAAACGGTGTCAAACGAGCGGATAAAGGCTGACTGAACCGGTTTTTGTACCAGTTTTACTCCCGGCAGCGGGGAAATGTGCTGCTCAAAGATCAACACGCTCCCGCCGTTTTCGGCAAATGTTTTAATGGTCTTGTTCAAGCCGCTGTCGGCTTCGACGGCGTCTTTTTCGATGATCAATGTTTTAAACCCGTCAAAAGACACGGGGTTATACTCAAACGCAGCGCCGAGTTCGGCAAGCAGCTGTTTGAAATATCCGCCGCCGATGACGGCGATCTTATGATTGGGGACAAACGTTTTGGGATTGGCAATCCGAATCATCTTTTCGCGGCGTTCGAGTATCTTCACATTCGTTTCAATGGTGAGGACCTGTGTGAAATCGCCGCATATGCCGATCGGTTTGAGTGTGAAATCAATTTTTTGTGTTGCTCCGCGCTTGAGATGGACGGCACATTGAAAACGTCTGATCACGACGGAATCGGACTCGATGGTGCAGATAAATTTCCCCTTGACCGCCTTGTTGGTGTCGTTGACCAGAAAAATCTCGCGCTCGATGGGTGCGTCGGGATAATAACCGGTTCTGCGGCTGCGGTCGATGGCCGCAAGGGGGCGAAATGCCAATGATACACCCTCGGTGCCGGGTTGCGGAATATAGCCCTTTCCGGCGTCTTTGCTCCAGTAATCAAACTCGCTCACACCTTCTTTGACAAACAAGGGCTTCATGCCGGGTGCGGTGAAATCGTCGTATGTAAAGGTCTTTTCGGCGTGCGGGCGCAGATTCATGTGGCACGACATATTCCACGGGCCGAGACAGCAGACCTCGTTAGAACGCGCATCTTCGACGACGTAAACTAAATCTTTCGTGGCGGCTGCGACCATACGGTCATATTTGCGCCAGGCATCGTCGCCGATGAACTGCAGCATATTGTTATGCCCGATGTAGTGATATAAACACATCTCTCCGCTGTTCAGGGGGCGGGATTTATCCCACCAGCCGATACCCGAAGCGTCTTTGCCGTAATGGCGGCTGAGCATTTCCTGCGTGGTCTCGTCCCAGAGGGAGCTGTCGCCCTCGTGATAGGCGACTCGCGTCGGGTCAAGCTCGTTAAAAAGGGCTCGGATTTTGGGGGCCTCTTTTTTCATCAATTCATTTTCGCGGCAGTTCCAGCGCAGTTCGTTGCCGCAGCTGTATAAGACCAAACAGGGGTGATTTTTTTCACGCTTGACCAGATCGCGCACATGCCGCTGTCCATTTTGCCAATAACGAATATCCTCGGTTGCCTCCCCGCCGCCGCTTCCGCACATGTTGGTTTCGGCGGTGATAAAGATACCCGCTTCGTCCGCCATATCCAAAATCAATTCGGGATGCGGGTGGGTGTGCATGCGGGAGTGGTTCATGTTGTAATCGCGCAGCATCGAAAACCATTTTTCAATCCAGCCGCGTGTATAGGAATACGGTGTGGCTTTGTGGCCGAAATCGGAAAACAAGTGCAGCGGATGACCGTTTAACAGCAGCTGTTCGCCCTCGACCCAAAGTTCGCGGAACCCGAACCGCTCGGTCATATGGTCAATTTCAACGCCGTCCGACAAAACGCCGGTACGGATATAATATAAGTTCGGGGTAAATGTATCCCACAGTTTAGGCTTTTCCCAAGGCACCGTGAGTTCGGTGGTCGCCTCTGAATGTGCAAAAATCGTTCCGGTGATCTCGGGAATTTGAATCGGATTGCCCTTGATGACCGGCTTGATGGTCAATTTTTGCGGGCAGTCGGTCATGTTTTTAACCACATATTTTAACGTCAAGGTCTTTTCGCGCACCGAGGTCACAATCGTGAGATCATCGATATAGACATCGCCCTTTTCGACCAGCCAGACATCGCGCTGGATGCCGCGCATCTGCTTGGTCAGCCAGTTTCCGGTTCCGTGCAGCGCTGTGCCGCGTTCGGTGCGCTCGTAATCGTCTAAAAAGATCGCAAGTTCGTTTTGCCCGTCAACCAGAAATGAAGTCATATCGACTTCGGTGGGCAACGTATATTCATGGCTGCAAGCCGCTTTTTTTCCGTTGATAAATATTGTCGCGGTCGGGCCGATGGCTTCCGCAATAAAAAAGTACCGCCTGCCCTGCTGCGGTTTGATCTCAAAAGTGCGGCGCACCCAGACCCGCTTTGCTTTTGTCCAATCCGCCGGATAACCGAACGCGTCAAACAAATTTTCGGTGTCCTCATTGCTGACGATGGCGGCGTTTTCGGTGTAATATTTTTCGCCGGGCTTCTTGACCGCGTCGCAGGGTTTATTATAAAACGAAGGGACGAGATATTTCCCTTCTAACCACCCTTCGGCGGGTGCTTTATCGCAAGGCGAATCGTCATAAACCGGCAGGATGTCCCACCAGCCGTTCAAACAGGTTTTAATTTTATCATCGAAACGGAAAATCATTAATTTATATCTCCTTTACCTAATTTATCAAAATGCTCCTCTTCCTTTTCACCGAAGTTAAAATCAAGTGGCGAACAACGGTAAAAATACGAGAAAAATTTCGGTACTTTTCATGTTCATTTTATCCGTCTACCGT
>CAZTDA010000050.1:0-9296 GCA_964612155.1 uncultured Eubacteriales bacterium
AGTGAAGCCAATTAAAATAAAACAATCAGATAAGCAGTAAGTGTCTTCACATTGGGTGAAGACACTAAAAAATCAAATACGAAAATAAGCGATTAGTTTGGCTTTACAGACAATTCGCTGCCAAAGCGCATTATAAATTTTATTGCCATGTCAAACGCGGCAAGCGCAGAAGCGTTTCGGATCTGCTCGCGTGAATTTGCGCTGCTGAATTGATGTTTTTTCACCCAATACTGACCCGGTTTGCCGACCGCGATATAAACCGTTCCGACCGGCTTTTCGCTGCTGCCGCCGTCCGGACCGGCAATACCCGTGATTGCAACGCCGATATGCGCGCCCGAAAGCCGCAAAATGCCGCGCACCATGGATGCCGCACAATGCGCGCTGACCGCGCCTTCGATCTCAAGAATTGTTGTTGAAACACCCAGCAGCCCTGTTTTAACTTCATTTGCATAAGTCACCGCAGACAGATCCAGCACTGCCGAACAGCCCGGTACATCGGTTATAAGCTTGCAAAATAACCCGCCGGTACACGATTCGGCGGCCGAGATTTTCAGTCCTTTTTCCTTTAACAGAAAAACCAGTTGTTCTGCGACTTTTTCCATATGCGTTAATCCAACATAATATGGTAACCGTTGGCGAGCAATTGATTTTGAATGGAGATGATATGTTCGTGGTCGCGTGTCTCCAGTTCAAGTGTGACAACAACTTCGCCCAAGCGCGTGCGGTTGGAGAGTCGGTCGTGGCCGATGGACATCACATTGGCATGCGTATCCGAAATCAAGTTTAAAAGCATACTCAACTGACCGGGTTTGTCGGCGACAATGGTTTTGAATAAAAACCGTCTTCCGGAGCTGATCAACCCTTTTTCCATGATCCGATCCAGCATATTCATGTCAATATTACCGCCCGAAACAATGGCGACCGTTTTACCGGAGGTGCGATATTTATTAAACGCGACCGCAGCGGGAGCAACGGCACCCGCGCCCTCGGCGATCATCTTCATACGTTCCGCCATAATCAAGATGGAATTGTAGATTTCGGCTTCGCTGACGGTAATCACGTCGTCGAGCAGCTGCGAGCAGATGGCAAACGTGAGTTTTCCGGGGGTTCTGACCGCAACACCGTCAGCAACCGTGGTGGCAGACGACAGCGGACAAATTGCTCCCGCGTGGATGGCCTGGCGCATGCAAGCCGCATTTTCGGGCTCGACGCCGATAATTTTTACTTTAGGATTAATAGCTTTTGCCGCCGCCGCAACACCCGAAATCAAACCGCCGCCGCCGATCGGCACCAAAATGGCGTCGCAGTCGGGCATATCCGTCATAATTTCAAGACCGATGGTACCTTGACCGGCGATGACTTCGGGATCGTCAAACGGCGCGATAAAGACGCACTTTTTATCCTCGGCCAGTTTGATGGCATAGGTGTTGCATTCGTCAAAGTTGGGGCCGTACAATACAACTTCCGCGCCGTAAGAGCGCGTGGCCTGAATTTTATAAAGCGGCGCGCCTTCGGGCATCACGACGATGCACTTTGCACCCAGCAGCTTTGCCGAGAGCGCAACGCCTTGCGCGTGGTTTCCGGCTGAAGCGCAGACAACCCCGCGTGCAAGTTCGTCTTTGGTCAGGGTCTTCATCTTGTTCAACGCACCGCGCACTTTAAAAGAACCTGTTTTTTGCAGATTTTCAATTTTCAGATAAAAGTCCGACTGCCCGCCGAAAAACGCGGCGGGTGCGTTGATGATGTCGGTGTGGTGAATCAAACCCGACATCCGCTTTGCGGCCTTTTTAATCATTTCCAATGTCACGAGATCACAAGTCATGGGTATCCCTCCGTTTAATTGTCATTGTCATTATATCTTATCCGTCAATAGTTGGCGGAGTGATGATCGATTTAGTTTGCCAGTGTCGAAATTATCAACTTGATCACGGCGGCTGAGGTCTGCGGTTCCATAAAGGGAAACTTCTTTGTCAGCGCCTGTTCCATGGTTGCGGGCAGATGCAAAAATCCGACCTTGAGCGGAAGATTATTTTCACCGGCATGATACAGCATACTGTATAAAATATGATTGCACACAAAAGTCCCCGCGCTGTAAGAGATATTGCAGGGCAAGCCGTTTTCGCGGCAGGCGGCGGCCATTTTTTCAATCGGCAGTGTTGTGAACAACCCATCCGGACCGTCTTCACAAATTTTCTGGTTCAAGCGGGTCTCGTTGGCGTTATCCGCCGTGGTTGAGCTGTCCCAGTTGATACCGATACGCTCAAGTTCCGGCTGCGTGCGCCCTGCGGCCTGACCGACCATCAACAAAGCGTCGGGATTGTGAACTTTTAACAGCTGTTTGACGGACTCGACCGAAGCGTCGTATTTGGTGGGAATCTGCGCGGTGATAATGCGGGTGAAATGGACGCGTGACGGCAATAAATCGACCGCTTTTTGCGCGGAATTGATCGTCTCGCCGCCGAATGCGTCAAAACAGGTAACTAAAACTTTCATGACTTCTAAATTCCTTTGCAGATATTCATGAGTAATCGATCGAGCACCGGATTATAACCAATACGCCCGCGCAAATCCATCGAGACGGCGAACAGATTTTGTTCGAGTTCGGCGACGACGGGGGATTTTTGTTTGTGTCCGGCGGTTTTGTCAAAGAATCCGGCCTTGGCATAGGTGAAGACCAGCGGTTTCGGCTCAAATCCCTCTGCCTTGATATAATTAACCGCCGCGGTGTCAATAAAGTCCTTGTCGGCGTTGTACAGATAGGCAAAGTCCTGCGGGCTGAATTCGGCGGTCAGCGGATGCGCGGGCTCGCGGGCAACAAACGCCACACCGTCCTCGTGGTCAAACGGCATCGCGCCGTCAATCGCGTCATAAACCCCGTAGATGTAGACATAACCGATGGACTTTTTACCGAGTTGATATCCGGCTGTTCCGCTGTCCGGCGGTAAAACAATGACCTTGCAGCCGGTTTTCGCCAGCGATTCGGCTCTTGAGAGGCCACAGGTTTGATCGGAGACAAACACGAGCTCGGCTTTTTCGGGCAGGGAAGAGGCGGATTCCGTTTCAAGTAAGAGCGCTTTTGCAATTCGTAAAGCATTTTGACCGATGCAAACCGCTTTTCCTCGAACCGGTTGTTTCGGATAGGTTTTCACCGTGAACCGCTCACTTTGAATCAACATTTCGCCGTCATAGAGCGCTGCGTCAAAATGAATATCGGTTTTCACTTTTACATTCGGCAAGGTCGTTTTGACAATGCCCGCGCATTTCGGGCTGACTGCTTCGATGTCGGAAACCAGTTCCCAACTGCCGAAGACTTTTTCGCCGTCCCGCATCGTCACAACCATGCGCAGGTTTTTGTGATCTTCCTGCGTATCGTTCAGCAGCCAACATTCGAGCGGGATGGTCTCGCCCTCATATGCCGTCCAGCGGTCGCAGCGCAAATTCAGGCGCAGCGGAACGAGGGAGTTTTTGAATTCGAAGAAGCCGGGTTTGGGCTGACGGTCGACGCCGACCAGCGTCTTCATCCATCCGGCGGGCCATGCGTCGATCAACAGGTGCAGGGCGGTGGAGACAATTTTATCGCTGCGGCGGCGGAACGCGTCGGTCATGATCTTAGCCGCAAACGCCTGATGCCGCTGACTTTCGGAAATCCAATTCAGAATGCCCTCTTGTTCCTCATACCAGTCGCCGTGCATGGTATTGCTCTGAGCAAAGATGATTTTATCCGGCAGCCATTGCTCGCCGGGAGTCGGCAGCCACTCCTTGGGATAGCGCGAGGTCATCACATCGAAGTTGTCAAGTCCCTCTGTACCGTATTCGCCGCAGCCGGTTTTCCAACCGACTCTGATTGCGGGCAGCCAGTTTTGATAGAGCCGTCCGATGGGCAGCGCGTGGTTGGTATACCACATGTTGTAGCAGTGGAAATCGGAAAGTCCCTCGTTGGTCGGAGGGTCGTAATCGCCCTCGACGCGCTTAATCACTCGGTCGGGGTTTTCCTGTTTGACCGCGCGGTCGCAGCATTCAAACCAGCGTTCGAGTTCGGGGCGGCCTAAATGGCGGTGGCAGTTGCCGTCGCGTTCGATGGGCATCGATTCGTTGATATAGGTCACCATAATGCAGGAGGGGTGTGAGCGCACCAGCCGTTCCATTTCACCGGTCTGGCGGATACCCTCGTAAAACTGACCGCGCCTGAATGTGCCGAACACCGGCAGATCGGTTTGATTGAGCATTCCCAACATATCGCAGTAGGTATAAATTTCTTCCTGAACCGGTCTTTGTGTGAACCGGTAGTAATTCATGTTGGCGACTTTGGCAATCAATATATCGGTGATCAGTAATTCCCAGTTCTCGTCACAGACGGCGAGCTGCATATGCCCCATGTCGTTTGCACCGCGCAGGCGGATTTTTTTGTTGTTAAAAAACAACTCGCCCTGATCCCCGTCTGCCTCGGTCTGCATCGAGAATTTGCGCATTCCAAAGGGCTTGTCACATTGGTCGAGCAGTTCTCCGTCGCGCGAATATAACGAAATGCGCGCCGTGTATAAATACGGCTTGTCGAGTTCCCAGGTTTTGAATCTGCCCATTGACACTTCATACCGGTAATCATTTGCGCCGGGGCCGGTGAACGGGATGCTCTCGAATAAAACCTCTTTCTTCGAACCGCTCTCAAAGTTGCGGGCAAAAATTTTTATGCCGAGGGTAAAACCGCCGGGTTTGCCGCGATCGGAATAATTCTCGTCAGTCGCATTAAAAACCTGCACCCATGCCTGAGCCGTTCCCGTATCGATGTCGGGGCGCATAAACACATCACTGATGAAATAATCCGGCGTCTCCTCTAAAAAGACCTTGTTGTAAATACCGCCGCCGGGAGGGCAGTGATGCCAGCCGTCTTGCGGGTCGTCCCAACCGAGACCGGTTGCAGCGTAAATTTTATCGCCGTCAATGCGGTCGCCCTCAATGCCTATGGTCGGAAGATCGTTTTTTATTTCGACCAACAGTACGTTTTTTCCGCGTCTTAAAAGTTTTGTGACTTCGAATTTGAACGGCGCGAACATACCCTCGTGGCTGCCGACATACCGCCCGTTTAAATAGACATTGGCGATGTAGTCCGCGCCCAAAAAGTTAAGCCACACCCGCTTGTCAGTAGATGCAAAATACTTGAATTCAGAGCGGTAAAAAGCCGTCCAGCGGCCGATCGGCCCGTGATAATGCGGCAGGTTTATGTGTTCCCAATCCCCGCGCCCCTTTTGAGCGTTATCGAAGTTTTGATTATCTTCCGGGGTTTCGAACCGAAAATCGAACTCGGACAGATATTGGCGCTTGCGGGTTTTCTTTGCTTTCGGGACAAAGTCGCTTAAATACGGCGCATAGGTCTCTCTGAGCGCTTTGATTTCGTTCCAATAATCCTTTTTCAGTTCTTCATAGGGCTTTTGGATGACCTCCGGCGCAACGGCCTCGGAGGGCTTAAAATCAATCGGATTACACGGAATCGGCGGGCAATTTTCCAACCCGGGTCGAGTCGCTTTGTTTTCCGCAGCGATTTTTGCGAAGTATGCTTGTTCGTTTGCCATATAATTTATAATCTCCATCTGCCGCATCGCGGCACATTATTACATGAAATAGTATTTCACGTTAAACTTCAATTGTGTATTTATTTAACCAGCCGCCGAACTTAGAAAGGTTTGGGCGGCAGGGTGCGAGCACGACCAATTTTCCGTCGGGTTGCTCGTATGCCCAGTGCCCGGTAAAATCGACCGGGAACAGCGTCTTGGAATCGTCAACACCCTCGGGTTTGGTCACAATCGGCGTGACGGTCTTTTTCTTAACCCGACAGGAGTATTTATCGATTTCGGCAATGCACAACGGATATCGCGGGAAGTTTCCGACCGGGTTATGTTCGTTGATTACGCCCACATAAAACAACCGTCCGTCTGAAGTTGCGATCGTGCGCGCACAGCTCGAGGAGGAATACATAATTTCGCCGTCGTCGTAGAGCAGGGGTTCGGGGCGGCTCCAGGTCTGTCCTTCGTCCACGGAGACCAACATGAACTTGCAACCCTCGACCACGGAATGGGGCGCGTTGCTGCCGCGTGCAACCATCATAATGCGTTCGCCGTTGACAACGGATAAAACCGGTTCAAACAACCCCCGTGTCGAGCGTTCGACCTCGATGGTTGCCCAGCTCCCGAAATCAAAATTATATCCGAGTTCGGAGGCGTTCCATTTTGCTTTTACAGCGCCGCTGCGCATAAAACCGCCGCCGAAATAATCGATGCGGTTCCAGTTGGGATCAACCGCTTGTGAGCTGACACCGAAAGTCAGCGTGAGGTCCTTGGTGCGTACGACGTTCGGAATGACTAAATTGGCCATGTTGGCTCCGAATTTGACGCTGTGCATGTAATGGGTCTTGTCGTACATCTGCCCCGCGCTTGAGATGCCTTTTTGAATAATCTGGCGTTTATCAGACCAGGTGAAGCCGTTGTCAAACGAAATGCGATAATAAATTTTACGCTTTTTCGAAGGACTCTCCGGATCGTTGTTTTCAAAGTACAACTCGGTGCCGAAATAGAGCATCGTACCGCGGATGTCGTCCGCGAAAACCGAGCCGTAACCGTCCCGTCGGCTGCTGCCGTGCAGGTCGTAGACGAATTTGTGCTCAAAAACACTTTGAAATTTCCAAGTTCGGCCGCCGTCCGAGGATCGGTAGATCGAAGTGGCAAGGTTACTCTTTCGGCGATCCATCCGGTCGAACGTTAAAATCATGTCCTTGCCGCCGGGGATGTCCTTGCGCGGACACACGGCGACCGACGGCCCGTTGATGAATTCATCGCCGTCACAGCGGATAAACGCATCTTCTCGCTCGATGATTTTCATGGATGCAGCGATCCTTTCGCAGATTATGGGACGTTTGATCCTTTTTGGTGAAGCCAACCTTTTGGCCTTTCTGTTACCGTTTCTATTCTTTAAAAAACGTTGTCGATATATCCTCTCGCACCGGGTGTGAATTTATCGATGTTGTCCAATGCTTTCGCAGCGCCTAAAATCACCGCGTCTTTGGGGCTGAGCGCCCTTATCACCGGCGTGTTCAAGCGCAGTGACATATATTCATCCAATCCGTCCAACATGCTTCCGCCGCCGGACAATAAAATTCCGTCGGTTTTAATGTCGTTGATCAACTCGGGCGGTGTACGTTCCAAGACGGATTTGGTCGCGTCCACAATGATGGAGACGGATTCTGCAAGTGCCTCGGCCAACATATCGTTTCCGACCTCGACGGCCTGCGGAATGCCGGTGATGTAGTTTCTGCCCTTGACGATGGTGGTTCTGCGTTTTCCGTTATAAAATGCACAGCCGACTTCCCTCTTGACACGTTCGGCGGTCGGTGCGCCGATGATGAGCTTGAAGCGGCGCTGAATGTATTTGATGATGTCGTTGTCAAAACGATTTCCCGCCACATTCACCGAATTGGTGGCGCTGATGCCGTTTAGGGTGATGACCGCGATATCGGCAGTTCCGCCGCCGATGTCCACCACCATAATGCCGTGCGGTTTGGAAATGTCCATTCCGCTGCCGATGGCGGAGGCCACAGGCTCGCTGATCAAATAGACCTCTCGCGCACCTGCCAAATCACAGGCGTCAACCACCGCTCTGGCCTCGACATCGGTCATTCGGGCGGGAACGGAGACCATTACAACGGGTTTGAAGATCCGCAGATCGCCGCAGATGGTTTTGATGTAATGCCGCAGCAGTTTTTCGGTCACGTCGAACTCGGAGATCACGCCGTCGGCAAGCGGTTTCACCACCTCGATGCCTCCGGGGTTGCGCCCTAACATCTTGCTGGCCTTTTCGCCGATAGCGATCACCTCACCGGTCTCGCGGTTAAACGCGGCGACAGTCGGCTCGTCGATCAATATGCCCTTGCCGCGCAAAAACACCTTTGTGGTGGCCGTTCCGAGGTCGATTGCGATATGTTGGTTTAACCCGAGAAAGCCGTATGCCATGGTGTGACCATCCTTTCAGTCCGGATCCTGTATATAATCATATGTAAGAGATCATCAATCTGAATTCTTTTGTTCTCGTTTTAACGGTGTCGAAGCCGCACAGACCGCAAAAACTTCTTTTGCGCCCGCCGCTTTTAAAATTCTAACCGCCTCGCAAAGGGTTGAGCCGGTAGTCATCACGTCGTCGACCAGCAGTATAGAGCGTTTTTTTACCGTTGCATCAGGTTTCAGCTGAAAGCTGCCCAAGATGTTGGCGGCGCGTTCGGCGGCAGTCAGGCGCTTTTGCTCGGTCGAATGGCGCAGACAGACCATTGTTTCATAAAAGGGAAATCCAAGCACATCGGCAATCCGTTCGCCCAATAACCGGGATTGGTTGTATTCGCGTTCCCGTCGGCTGTGTTCGCTTTGAGGCACGCAGGTCACAAAGTCCACCGGCCCGAAATCGGAGCCGAGACAGCAGTGCGCCATCATCTCTCCGAGAACAACCGCATTTTGCCGTCTGCGGTTGAACTTTAAGTCCAAAATCGCTTTTTTTGCCCCTTTAACATAAAAGAACGGTGAGAAATATCCGTCGGCGTTGGGTACACGGCGACTCGAAAAATCCATGTCACGGCGCTTCATAAACGGGGGATGACACTGCCCGCAGTAGTCGAGATCGGCGCAGATTTTTCCGCAAAAGATGCATTTGTGCGGGAAAAAGGCGGAGATGATCCGGTCAAGCAGCGTCGATCCGTCCATCAGCGCACCTCCCCGTCCAATCCGAGCAAAAACTTTTTCAGCCCGGTGTAGCGCAGTGCTTTCTTTTCGTTCTGCACCATTTTCATCACAGTCGCTTCGCTGCCCACAATCACCAGCATCTTTTTGGCGCGGGTCACGGCGGTGTAGAGCAGGTTGCGATACATCAGCTGTTCGGAGTAGGCAGGAAAGATGGGTAGAATCACAGCTTCGAATTCGCTGCCTTGGGATTTGTGCACCGTGCAGGCGTACGCGGGTTCGAGCTCGTTAAGCTGTTGTGCCGTAAAGCAGACCTGCCGCCCGTCGAAATCGGCGTATAAAAGCCGCCCCCCCTTGTCGATGCCGGTGACGATACCCGTGTCGCCGTTAAACAGCCCGACACCGGCCTCGCCGCCCCGCGTCCACATTATATCATAATCGTTATGGGTTTGCATAATTTTATCGCCGATTCGATAAGAAAATCCCTCGTATTCATATTGCGGACTTTGACTGGGCGGATTTAAAACGGCCTGCAGCTTTTTGTTCAGTTCAATCGTGCCCAACGCGCCTTTTCTGCCGGGCGTA
>CAZTDA010000051.1:0-9211 GCA_964612155.1 uncultured Eubacteriales bacterium
GCGCCGCGCAGTTTTATCTGCTCGCGGGGGTTTTAATGGCGTCGAGCTATGCGCTGCTCGATTTGACCACCATCGTCATGCCCGGACCCCTTTGGATTGCCAAGCCGATCACTGACGGGATTTTGTTTTTCGTCAACTATTTTGTGCAAAACAAATTAATTTTCAGGAAAAATAAGTCCTTAAAAGAGCGCATACCGTTTGAAAAATAAAGATTTTAAACTTTTACCGGTTAAAGAAAGGGTATTAATAATCATGATTGAAAAAAACAAAGTTGCCGCATTGGAGATCACCGATCTGACGGAGGAGGGGCATGGCATCGGCAGATATGAGGGAATGGCGGTTTTTGTGCCGAATACGATTCCCGGCGATACCGCCGAAGTGCGCTTTATCAAAATCGCCAAGAATTACGCGGTCGGGCGTCTCGAAAAGCTGACAGCGCCGTCGAAGGATCGCATTCCAAGCGACTGTCCGGTGTTCGGTCGGTGCGGTGGCTGTTCGCTGCGCAACATGACCTACGAGGCCGAACTGCAATATAAACAAAACAAAGTGCTGCAAAACCTCATTCGGCTGGGCGGGTTTAGCGCGGACAAGTTTGTGTTCGAGCCCATTTTATCAAGGAATCCCGAACGGTACCGCAACAAGTCGCAGTTTCCGGTCTGCAAGCTCAACGGAAAGTTCGCCGCCGGCTTGTTTTTCAAGCACACCCACAATGTAATCCCGATCGGTGACTGCCTGTTGCAACCGGAGGTTTTTTCGGCGATCACCGCCGATATCTGCGCATTCTGTGACAAAAACGGAATCGAGCCGTATGATGAAGAAACGAAAAAAGGGTATCTGCGGCATATTTATCTGCGCGGAACGGTGAACGGCAGCGTCGGGGTGTGCCTGGTCGTCAACGGCAACTTTTTGCAAAATTCCCGCGCACTCATCATCACATTGACTAAGAAATACCCGCAGGTCAAGAGCATATGGCTCAACGTCAACAAGGCCGATACCAATGTGATTTTGGGGGACGAGACCAAGCTGCTGTGGGGCGAACCGGCGCTGACCGACACGCTGTGCGGGTTGGAATTCGACATCTCGCCGCAGTCGTTTTATCAGGTCAACCGCGAGGCGGCGCAGGCGCTGTATCAAAAGGCGGCGGAGTACGCCGGGCTGACGGGCAAAGAGACGGTGCTCGATTTATACTGCGGCACCGGCACGATCGGGCTTTCAATGGCAAAGCATGCGGGTAAGATCGTCGGGGTCGAGATCGTGCCCGAAGCGGTCGAGAACGCGCGTCAAAACGCCGAAAAGAACCATATCACGAACGCGGAGTTTATTCTCGCCGACATTGATAAAGTGAGCGATGATGCCGATGGAGTTTTAACCGAGATCAATCTCAAGCCCGACGTGATCATCACCGACCCGCCGAGAAAGGGCTGCGGTAAAGCGACGCTGGAGGCGATCTGCCGATTTGCGCCCGAGCGAATCGTAATGGTCAGCTGCGACAGCGCAACACTGGCCCGCGACCTGAAGTTTTTAGCTGAAAACGGCTATGTGCTTCAAAAAGCGGTTCCCGTCGACATGTTCCCGAGGACGATGCACGTTGAGACGGTGGCATTGATGTCAAGAGTGATAGAGTGAAGGCGGTAAAAATTCAAGAATAAAGGGCTTTCGGAACAGAGCAGAAAACACGAGTTTACTTTGGCTATTATTCCGAAAGGTATTTTGACCATCAGCCCCAACAACAAAGAAGATGTTGGGTAAACCCCAAAACCGGCTTCCCGGAGACGATCTTAAAAACAACCAAAACTTTAAAAATATTGATGCGGAGGTTTTATTTAATGAAATACGATGCCATCATTATCGGCGGAGGTCTTTCCGGTTTGACTGCGGGCAGCTTGCTGGCAAAACGCGGTCTTTGTGTAGCCGTCGTTGAAAAAAGCTATAACCCGGGGGGATCATGCGGAATATTCCGGCGAGGCGATGTGACGTTCGACCAGGGAGCCGCTATGTTATATGGTTTTGGCGAAAAGGGCTTCAATGCGCACCGCTTTGTATTCAACTGCCTTGAGGAACCGATTGATGTGATACGCCATGATCTTTTATATTGCGTGAATTTCAAAGGCAAAAAGATACGTTTTTGGGCGGATGTCGATCAGTTTGCAAACGAACTCGCGGATGTTTTCCCAAGCGAGAAAGAAAATATCCATCGATTCTACCGCGACATGATGACGATTTACCGCCATGTGATGGTCGAGTCCCCCGGCTACAACACCGCGGACGAAACGGACGGCAAAACCGCGTTGAAAAGCATGCTGAAGCATCCGATTTCGTACATTCGGTTTTTAGGATACTTAAATCGGAGCGCCAAAGAGCTGCTGCAAAAATATTTTTCTGATCCGGAGATCTTCAAGTTTTTCGACAAGCTGACCTCCACCTACTGTTATGCGACGGTGGAAGAAGCTCCTGCTGTTCTTGCGGCAGTGATGTTCGTGGATAATCATGTAGGCGGCAGCTACTACCCGGCCGGCTCGACGCTGTTTGTGCCGGGCAAGTTAGAAAAGGTCATTGAAGCGCATGGCGGGGATATGTTCCTGCAAAGGGAGGTTGTATCCATCCTGTTTCAAGGTGGTAAGCCCGCCGGTGTGAAACTGGATGACGGCCGAGAACTCTTTGCACCGGATATTATTTACTCGGGCACGGTTTGGAACCTGTATGGCAAGCTGATTGACCGGCGGTATTCGACCGAGCAGCGAAGGAAGTGGGCGAAAAAGCAAGTTCCTACATATCCGAGTGTTGTTTTGTATGCTGTGGTTGACCGAGATGTCATCCCCAAAGATACGGCTCCGATAGAAATGTTGGTAGGCAATCCGGACAAACTTGACGAAAGTGAAGTGACCGCCTACATCCTCAGCATCGATGATAAAACACTCTGTAAAGAGGATGAACACACCGTTGTGGCAATTGGCCCAACCTTTGAAAACTGGGATACAAATATACCGAACAAAGTTGAGTATCAAAAAAAGAAGCAAAAAGAACAGTTGCGCCTGATAAGTGTGTTGGAAAAGAAGTTCCCCGGTTTTGAAAAGGGTGTTCGGTATGCCGAGGTGGCAACACCGAAAACCATTGATCGCTATAACATGAAAAACGGAGGCGCAGTAGCGGGTCCCAAACAGATGCTGGGGCAGCATATGTTCCGCCGCTTACACACCCGCACGGAATGGGACAACCTATTTTGCTGCGGCGAATCTACTGTGATGGGTACCGGGACTCCCACCGTAACAACCTCCGGTCTTTCGGCAGCCAACGCCCTGCTTAAAAAACTCGGAAAAGAACCGTATGCCTATCGGGAGAACATGAGCAACTTCGTTCGTATTGTAGAAAAACCCTTTACGGCAGACCGGCTTTACGACGGGTATGACGAAATGTCCCGTAGGGTTATGCAAAAAGCGATGCGGTGCAGGCTGTGCGAGAGCCCTACATGCACGGATGAGATCGATATCCGCGGTATCATGAGGCGGGTAGCTGTCGGGAACTTTGAAGGCGCCAAAAAGTGCTGGCTGCACAACCCTGTTGATCGCGATTTTCTGGAAAAGTGCGAGACGACTTGTATCTGCGCAATAGAAAGCAAACCCGCTGTGCAAATACGGGATGTCATTGATTATTTGAATGGGGTAAACGCGTTAACAGGGAATAAGGTGTGATTGTGGCAGGAGGCGGCCTTGCGGACTGACCGGCGCGGCGAATCTCTACCGGTATTAATACCGCACGCTGCTCTCAAAAAATCGCACTAGAGAACAAAAAAGTGGCGGCCTTTGTCGTTGTAACGAGACAATTGAGATGCTATAATAAAATCACGCAGACCGGTTTTCCGAAAAAGCGGCAAAACATGAAAGGAATATCAGTTATGTTAAATATTGATTTTAAGGATTATGTAATCAGGCTCTCCGATCCAGAAGTCTATGTAGACAATTTCGCCCGCCGGAGAAGCGGACATATGACTCACGCGATGACCGAATTCTCTAAGGGAAAAATCATTGATTTCAACTCTAGTTGCTCCGCGGTACGCGCAGCCGGACACTCAGCCTACGGATTTGTCGAGTACCGCATATCGGAAGACTGTGGCAAAACCTATTCCGAGGCTCGCGTTCTTCCGTTTTCACGTGAGGCGTTCCTTGACGGTATTTTTACCGTTTCGGTCGAGAAAGCGGTAACCTGCAGGGACGGCAGTATTCTGGCCTTTTGTCTGCGAAACACGATGCTCGAACCGGTCTGCTGCGAGCCGTGGCTTACACCGATGGCGGTTCGCAGCCGCGACGGCGGTGAAACCTGGGAGAGTCCGTTTGAGGTATCGCCTTATCCGGGCAGAATTTATGACGCTCTGACCGTCGGCGACAGGGTTATTTTCCTTGAATTCAAGGATGAGCATTTCACGGGAACCAAACCCGAGCATAAGTATTCAATATTTATCAGCGAAGATAACGGCGCTAATTTCGTTGAAATCGAGCTTCCCATCGACGGAATCGGCAGGGGCTACGGTTCGATTCTGCATGACGGCAACGGTATTCTTCACGCTTATGCCTACAATGTGAACAACGAGCGGCACATGGACCACGCCATAAGCTCGGACCTCGGAAAAACATGGCGGAATGTCGAACTATGCTATCTGAACCGCGGAATCCGCAATCCTCAGACCGCGTTGATCGACGGCGTTTATGTCCTGCACGGGCGCGGAGAGAACGCGAACGGATTTGTTTTCTATTTTTCAGACGACGGCTGCACTTGGAGCGAGGCTTCGTTCGCAGGAGATAAGGTCGGAGGTTGCTATTATTCAAACAATTTACCGCTGAATGATGCCGGAAGAAACTTTTTGCTGATACAGTATTCCGAAATGTGCGAAAGTGCCGGTTCTATACCTTTGCAAAACCATCAAGTGAACGTGCTTCACAGAACACTTGAGATAGACAGAGGATAGTGAAATGGACAGACTTTTGGAGTTAAATCAAAAACTCGCGAACGGGAAAATTCTTTACGGAACTCATGTATTCTGCGGCGCTCCGCCGCTCACTGAATGTCTCGCACAGATTGGATTCGACTTGCTTTGGATTGATATGGAGCATACCGCAATCGGAATCGAGAGCCTGCAAAACAATCTGATTGCGGCTCGTGCGGGCGGAACGCCGGCGATAGTCAGAATACCGTGGAACGACAAGGTATTGGCAAAGCCTGTGCTTGACATGGGACCGGACGGAATTATATTCCCGAATATCAGAACCGCCGATGAAGCCCGCGCCGCCGTTTCCGCCTGTGAATATCCGCCGAAGGGAGAGCGCGGATATGGTCCGCTGCGCGCGCTCGATTACAATGGCATAAGCAAAGTTGATTATGTGGATTGTATATATCGCAGAATGTGGCGGATTCTTCAGATTGAGCATATCGATGCGGTCAATAATCTCGAGAAAATAGTCGAGGTTGAGGGGGTCGACGGTTATATTATCGGGCCTAACGACCTCTCCGCCTCGGTTGGTCACATTGGACGGACCGCTCACCCGGATATGCTGCCGATTTACGACCGCATCGGAGAGGTTATGCGCAAGTACGGCAAATTATTCGGCGTATCTCTTGGCTACGACCGGGATATTATGTCCGAATGGCTTGAGCGCGGTGCAAAGATGATTTTCGCGGGTAATGATGTGGGTTATGTTTTCGACGGCGCATCGAATCTTCTTCGCGAACTTAAGCGGCTAGGATGATTTCATGTGTTGCTAAGAGAACTAACCTGCTCCCCAAAAAGCAGACAAAACAAGGACAGTTTGACCCTAACCCTATAATTGACTTGTTTCCGAGAACGCACAAACCCCCTTTCGACCTGTTTCCTTGCAAGGAAAAACAGCCAAATACATACCCGATATCAATCTAATGATATCGTGCCATCCCGTATTATGGAAAAAGAATAATATAATAAAAGAGCCTCCGGAACTTATCCGGGGGCTCTCCACATGCATGGGCCGCGAAACGCTCTTTATCCTGGACGGTCAGTTTTAAGGCTTCGAGCCTTTTGGTATGATTTTATTTCACTGATAAGATCATCCTAATTTGCTCAACAGCAACGCAGATGTACCGGGAATTATAAAGTCTGTTCCGCTGCCGCTTTTCGCCGTAGGAATTTCCTTGCCGGTTTTGGCGTCGCAGATACTTTTTAGCTGTCCTCTCCAGCACAATTGACGGTCATTTGCATCACGGTTGACCAAAACAGCGCAGCACTCGGTTTCTGCAAAAGCAATCCCGTCGGTGTTGCCGTCATTTGCGGTCAAAGCAGGTCCTTGGGGTCTGATTAAAGCGATCAGCTCAACCTCAGTGGCAGCAACCGCCGTACTTGCAGGCAGCTTGTTTACTTCCTCTGACAAAATATCACTGCCCTTCGGGCAATACCATATGATACGGCATCCGCCTTCACTGAGCTGCTTTGCTGTGATTGCTAAATCAGCTGTTACATCGCAAGCGCCTATGATAAAGTATTTCCATTTGGTCGCCGGCTGCATTTTAGCAGCGGCAACATCAATGTATGTAAACGGTTTTTGCGCATTAAGCATGGCAAACTGCGCTTTTTCCATAGCGGATGAGCACGCTTCAAGAATTTCCACCGAATCGTCCTCTGTTTCGCGGAAGTCAGAATATCCGTAATCATTTTCCAGCGGCATTTGATTCGGCTTGCGGTGGCGCATCATCGTCTCAATCGGGTACAGTAAAAGCGTATCCGATTGACGTTTGCCGTCCATTGCCTCTCCGACACGGGCAACTGCGTCCCACACAGCTTTCTTTTCGCCCGTCTCGTCATTATCCTTGTAGTATGATGTAAAAATATCCACACCGAATGCAAATTGAAGCATTAACGAAATATAAATCTGTTCTGTTGTGACATTACCTCCGTGTTGATGTGCAGACACTTCATCCATAACATGAGGACGGTTATAAATATCGGCGATGCTTCTCACAAGAAGCGGCGTAAATGCATTGTTCCACACGGTTTGCGGAGTAGACCACAGCATATCAATTCCGGGAACGTGCATGTGACGCAGCAGATGGAAGAAGTTTCCTTCGAACATAACATGATAACGGATTTTGTCTTCAAGCAGTATATGTCCCGAAAAGTTGAGTCCTACCGCAGAACAATAGTCGGACAACTGGGCAAAGAAGGATTGTTCGAGTAAATCGCTCATGATTTTGTAATAATCGTGTCTTACTTGGCAGAAACACGCACTGTGCCCATAAAACAACGCGGTAAGATACTCCTCCAAACGGTAACCGTACTCCGAAGCAAAGCGATCGGCAACATCTCTTCCCCAGTTTACGACCGGGTACAGCTTGATGGACTCGTCCGGAGCGTCAATCATTTGTCTGCACTTGATGCCTCGGTTAATATATACGCCCATGTAAGACGGCTCGTCCGTGAAAACTGCCTCGATTACGGAATTTTCGTTCTCGTCACCGATGTATTTTGCATAACTGTCTTTCAAAGTATCGGTGTACCTTCGGTAGGTGTTATCAATAAACGCTGCAACCGCATCCTTGTTGCTGACGTCGATATAACGCCTGTTATACGCTACATTGTTTTGCGCGTGAGACCCTTCATACATACGTTTTTGAAAGAAACACAGAATCAGCAAATTACTGTCCATATCGTTTTTCAGCTTTATGGGAAGAGTGTTGTATCGGCAATATGGGTGCTGAAGCTCTTCATCGGTTGGGCGTTCTCCCTGTATGATATAGCTCACGGCAGCCACCAGCTTTTCGTGCCCATGGGGAAGGTTTATCTCCAAGGACTCCCCCGGTGCTGCGATATTAACCTGCATAGCAACAGCGCGTGCCTCAAAGTCGGGATTCTTTTCCAACGTCTGAGTTCCGGCGGCGCCGCTGGGATAACAGTCCTCATCATAGAGCCACATTCGAAGCCCTAACTCTTTGCATATCTCAACCTTTTCCCGCATCAATAGCCATTCGTCGGAATCCTTCATATAATGTTCGTTACGAACATTTGTAACAATTCCGCCGAATCCTTTGGCTTTTAATTCTTCGATCCGGGTGCGTATGATTTTGCGCTTTTCTTCGTATGTGTTGCTGTCGTTATAGTCAAACCCAAAAGCGTGGCAAATATGCAGGGGACGGTAGATATCGCGTTTCATAAGCAATCCTTCAATCTCTTGGAAATTAGTAAGGCGCGCAGTAATCAGATGTGTTTAAAGCCTGCCGCGGCATAACAATGCTGACAAGCCCGTCACTTTTTCTGACAACCGCCTTCATCTCTTGTTATCATTTTAGATTGTTGAAATACTGTTGTCAATAATTATCAGTATAATGAAAAGCAGATAATCAACTGCCGAATTGAAACGCAATGAAAACGGAAGAAATTTATGTTTACCGTCTATATTTACATCCTTGATACTTTAGCCGACCGGGAACCGGGGTATGTTAATTGGGGGTAAATTCCGGCCGGTTTTCAAAAAGGGCGCAGTGTGTATCGCTCAAAACGGTTATAAAGAAGATAAATGTCCTAAAGGTCTTGACTAAAACAGCAAGAGGTAGTAAGCTGTAAACGAGAACAAATTATGAAAACAAGTTTGCCCCGTTGTGCAAAATTTCAGAGGTTAAATCCAGGCAAGTTGTCAGAATTTTTACGCTTCATGCCGTTACATACTGCTGAGTTGATTAATTCGTGCACCGCTTTATTCAGAAATGCGCCGGCTACCGGCCGGTACAATAAATTATCGGAGGAAAAAAACATGAAAAAAAGGATTCTCTCGCTGTTCCTGGCGGTCGGCTTGCTGACTTCTACGGCGCTGCTCACCGTCGGATGTGCGCCCAACAGCACCGTTTCAGCGGGAAACACACCGCTGAATGCCGCATCTTTATGGGTTACCGGTGGTGCAAGAGACAAAATTGTCGTTATCAGCGACATCCATCTCGGTATTGAAGATGAGTATACCGAAACGCTGAAAAACCTGCCGCTGCTGATTGAATTCCTGCAGCGCCTGCAAAAAACAACAGATGTACGCGAACTGGTGATTGCAGGTGACTTTTTGGACGAGTGGTATCTGCCGGTCTATTATCCCAGCTATACGGATGAAAGACAGTTTTATAAAGACGTGATTGCCAACAATCAACCGGTGATCGACGAGTTTAACAACGTAATGGACAGCGGGATCAAAGTGGTATACGTACCCGGGAA
>CAZTDA010000052.1:0-9048 GCA_964612155.1 uncultured Eubacteriales bacterium
AGATACTAAAATTGGGACTCGTGGCGGTACAGGAGCTAGTAATCAAGGCGTTTCTCATTTACATTTAGCCGTTTTTACTACAGAAAAAATGGATGAAATTTATAATCCAATCGGGTACACAATTGATACAGATGGTATATTAGAAAATTATCGTCCATTTGAAAAATCAAAAGGTTGCGAATTTAATTATTACTATTGCATGGCTCAGAGAGACCGTAGTAAAGTTTTCTATGATCCGTTTATCGTTATGCAGACATATGGCGCAATCATTGATTTATTTCCAATAATCAGATAAGGCAAGGGGAATTGTAATGAAAAAAGTCTTCCTTAGTATTTTTATATGTGTGTTGTTCATAACCGGCTGCGTAAATCCGCAATCGGGAGTTTCTTCATTAACCAGTGAAATGAAGACAAGTTCTTCGGAATCAATGTTAACATCATCATCCGGCGTTTTGGAAAATGACGATTATATTTTTAAAATCATTGACAACAGCGTAACCATATTGAAATACAAAGGGAATGCCAAAGATATAACAATACCCGATACCATTGATGGATTTCCGATTATGGTGTTTGACCAAAATGCGTTTAAAGTCGAAGCGATTGAGAGATTTGTATTTCCGTCAAATATGAAAATTATACCAGATAATATGTTTGATACTGCATTGAATTTAGAAGAGGTAATTTTACCTCCAAACTGTGAAACAATAGAAGCGGGGGCTTTTCGAGAAACAAATAGTTTGCAGGAATTATATATCCCTGATAGTGTTGTGAACATTTCACCGTATGCTTTTGAATGTCCAAGAGAGTTTGTTTTGTTGTATGATAATAATCCGATTATTGCGCAATACGCGAAAGATAACCATATTCTTTGTTTTAAAAGAAGCGAATATAATCCGGTGCTGACGGTAGAACTGGTCGGCGGGAAGCCACTCAACGACGTTGAGAATCTCGGCGTTCGTCCTGAAATTTATAACATGGTGAGGAGAACCACACCGAACGGCTCCGCAATCAAGGATATAAACGATTATTACAATTTAATGTTTGATCGGGGTGTTTATACCGGATATATCAGCTTTTTCGAAGGAGACGATATTTCAACAGAGGCGATAAAACAAAAGCTGACTAAAACAGCCACATTGCTTTATCAATGCGAAATTACCGAGTTCGATCCAAAAACGGTGAATACCGGAGAAGTTGGGTGTTTCGACAAACTGGTGACAGCTGCGATCTATTGCAGATCATCCGAAGAATTAAAAAGAGAAGAAATCAATGGTTTTGATGTGAGGTTTGTGGATGATGAACTTCTTTATTGTGAAACAACAGGCCTTTTCGATGTCATTCCTGAGACGTCATTGGTTACAGGGTACTCGGAACAGCAGCACGGGATTTGGTATTATCCGAAAGAGTTGCCAAAAATAACGACCGAAGTGCTTTTGTTCAGCGGGAATCTCCAAGACGGAAATATTATACTCAAAGTAAAATTCACCAATAATGTGGGAGTCACCTGTGAAAAAACTTTCTCTTATACGCTTGTACAATATGACAGTGTGGGCGGGGACAATTATCGGGTGATTTTGAAGAGCATAGAATAAAAGTATTGAATGTAAATGATACCAGAGCGTTTGCTCCGGTATCATTTACATATTAGGAAAATTATGCTATAATTCAAGTAACACCACAGACAGCAATAGCGCGGGAATGAATATAGACAGATATACCCCGTATACAGGTGCAGATACGCCAAGCCAAAGCGCGAACAATGGCACATCAAGCAACCCTTCAGCCGACTCATATGACATCTCTGATTCGGAAAAAGAACTGAATTATATGATGGATATGCTGTTTATGAACGGTGCGGGGAGCAGCAGTATTCCGAGCGTTCAAATGGCCTATGAATGGGTCAGCAATCCCGACAATAAGGGCAAAGAGATACCGCAGAATGTTCTTGACACCTATTATGCGTTTTTGGGAGGTGTGGATAACAGCCAAATTGCAAGATCGAATCAAATCGCGGTCGGAAAAGACGATGAGCTGGGGTTCGTCAAAGATATCTATGAGGCAAAAAAAGAAAACCAACAGAAATCATCCGGCTTAACGGATGCCGAGACCCAAAAACTGCGCTTGAAGTTTTATTATTCGACGGGAAAGCCATCTCCTCTCACGACCTATGATCTGGAGAAATTGTATGAATACTTGAATATCTCATTGGGTGAAGCCGGGCAAACTGTGTTAGGCGATATCATCAAGCCGGATCCTGAGGCATACGGAAAAAGGAGCGGAATTCTGATGGAGGCCTATAAGGCGGGGCTGATGGGTTATGATTTTTCGAAAGAGTCGATCAATATTGCGCGGGGCGAGGGGTATTTGGGGGATGTCTTGAAGATGTATCAAGCCGGTGAGACGGATAAAAAAATGGCCGAGGAAAAGGCAGAGCTTGACGAGTTAGAGAATTCTGCGGCCAGTGATTTGACCAATGATTTTTATAAGGCTGTTTTGGGTTCATTAGACATCGGAAACAGTCAAGATGTGAATGTCCAAAAAGCATATCAAACGGCATATGATTACTTTAACAATTCTGCTAATAATGGGAAAGAGATTCCGGAGGATGTAAAAAATGCGTTAAATACATTTTTCCAGAGTGTTGACAGTGATAAAAAAGTCGAAGTTTTAAAGGGAATGGGTCTTGAAGGGTTAACCAGAATGGTCGAATTATCTGATGGTTCCTATTCAAAGACAGAGCAAAACATTATTCCAATAGGCCCATATGCGGGGAGGACAGTTAATCAGGGATTTAATGATCCGACAACTAACTATCAAGGACATATGGGATATGATATCGGAGGTGAATACGGCTCGGATATAGTGCCGATTTTAGATGGAAAAGTTGCGTATTTCACGGAAGACGATTCAACGTTAAATGGCTGGATGGTAGTCATTGAACACGAATTGCCGGATGGCACAAAATATTATTCATCATATAGCCATTTAGAAAAACATGCAGAAAATTTGTATGTAGGTATGAAGGTTTCCACTGATACAGTAATCGGGTCTATGGGAGGTTCAAGTGGGGGCGATCCCCACGGTGTTGGCACGCATTTACATTTAATGGTGTATACCAGAGTAAAACCATATGAGACGCCTTATATTTTAGATCCTCACGGATATGCAAGTAAAGTAAAAAAAGAAGGCACAAGGTATAATAAATATAACTTCGAAAATGCCGGTTGCACATATAATCAATATTATTGTATTACACCTAATTATAAGGGAGATATTAATGATTACCATTTTATCGTTTTTTATGATCCATTAGTAGTTATGTTAACAAACGGTGGAATAATCAGTTTATTTCCATATGAATATATTAAAAAGGGATGATAAGGATGAAGAAGTTTTTTATTCGTTAGTTCTTTGTGCATTCCTGATGACCGGTTGTGTTCAGACACAGCCGGTTTCGGGAACTTCAGAAGTGACTGTCTCCTCAAGATTAAGTGAAGCGGACATAAATTCTTCGGCATCGGATGTTATCTTGGAAAACGATGAATACGAATATAAAATTGTAGATAAAAGTGTCATTCTTGTTAGTTACAAGGGAAATTCGGTGAATGTCGTAATGCCTGATATGATTGATGGTTATCCGGTGAAAGAGATAGAAAGTGCGTTTTTTAAGACCAATGTCAAAACGGTTATTTTACCTAAAAATGTTGAGAATTTCAATGTAATATTCACAGAGACGAATATAACCGAGGTATTTATCCCGGATAGTGTCATTTCAATCATCGAAGGCGCTTTTGATTATTGCCCGAGGGAATTGGTTTTACTATATGATAACAACCCACTAGTTCCTAAATATGCTGAAGAGAATAATATTGTTTGTGTTAAGCGGAGCGAATACAGTCCGATGCTGACTGTTGAACTGGTGAACGGCAAGCCGTTGAATGACGAGAAGAATCAAGGGATCACTCAGGAGGATTACAACCTTATAAAAAGGCGGAACAATGCCGTTACTAATTGGTTTGAAATCTATGTTTCAAATGAATATGTAAATTTTTTCAGCAATGAAAAGCTTACAGATGAAACGATCAAAGCTAAATTAATTAAAACAGCCACTTTTTTGTATCAATGCGGAATCACAAGTTTTAGCCCAACGGATGTCAAAAGTGCAGATTCCGATTACCTTGATAAGATTGCAACATTCGCCATATATTCGAGATCAAAGGAAGAAATCGAGGAAGAGGACGAAAAGGGGTCGTCGGGCATTCTTTTTGCCGATGATGAGAAGATAGGTGTTAATTATGAAATATTCTTTGGCGTTGTACCCGACTTTTCAAAAGTCACCGGATATTCACAACAGCAAAAAGGAATCTGGTATTATCCGATGGAATTCCCGAAGGTACAGACCGAGGTGTTAGCGTTTTCGGGTGATGCTGAAAAAATGGAATATACTTTGAAACTGCGCTTTGCTCCGGAGTTCGGAAATCCTATCGAAAAAACGTTTTCTTTCAAATTGACGGAAGAAGGCACTGTCGGCGGTGATCATCATCGAATTACCTTGACAGGGATTAAGTAAGCAGGCAACCCAATGTATAATATTAAAAGTAAATAGCACAGTGGTTCAAATAATCACCCGGGGAAGTTGCGGTTTTTTAATGTCGTAACTTCTCCGTTGTTTTTAAGGGGAATTTTTCTGTTTGAAAAAGCGGTGAAACGCCGATAAAATCATTGACAAGCATGGGTTATTTGGATATAATGTACCCTATGGGTTTATGCCCGTTTGTTTACACAAAGGAGGGAAGAGTATGTTTAGGACATACCAGCCGAAAAAAAGGCAGCGTCAGAAGGAACATGGTTTCCGTAAACGCATGAGCACCGCCAACGGAAGAAAAGTCCTTGCCCGCCGCAGAGCCAAGGGCAGACACGTCCTGTCCTATTAAAGATGCGGGTCGGTAACGCGGCTGCGCTGCGCAACAACTGGGAATTTCACCGCGCTTATCGGCGCGGGAAGTGCGTCGCAGGCCCGGTATTGATTTGCTATTGTTTTAAGGGAAAAGGCCGGCGTACCCGCATCGGGGTGACAGCCGCAAAAAAGATCGGGTCTGCGGTGGAGCGAAACCGTGCGCGGCGCGTGATTAAAGAGGCCTACCGCAGCATATGTCCGCAGGTGGCACAGGGCTGGGATCTGGTATTCGTCGCCCGAGAGGGTACGGGTAAAAAAAAGAGCCCCGAAATTGCCGCGGTGATGCAGATGCAATTAAAAAAGGCCGGAGCGGTAACAGACGTTTTGCCTGAGGGCAAAAAAAAGAGCCCGGAAATCGCCTCGGTAATGCAGACGCAAGCCGGTGCGCTCACAACCGAATGAGAAATTTGTTTATCGCATTGATTCGCGCTTATCAAAAGACCCGTCCGCCGTGGTCGAAAGGGAACTGTCGGTATTACCCGACTTGTTCCAATTACGCCATTGAGGCCTATGAGACCTACGGAACCATCGGCGGCGGTCTGCTTGCGATATGGCGAATCCTGCGGTGCAATCCCTTTTCAAAAGGCGGAGTCGATCCCGTGCCGGAGCGGTTTTGGTTCTTTAAAAACAAAAATAAGCACAAAGCATGAATGTGAAAGGCAAGAATTGAGATGGATTTGATAACGGCATTCGGTACCGCTGTGTCCGGTATGGCAAGGATTGTGGCGGAAATGGGATTTTGGGATTATGTTGTCCTCCCATTGGGCGCAATCTTCAAATTTTGCTATACCATACTGCCCAACTTCAGTTTGGCGGTGTTGCTGTTCGCCATTATCTTTAAAGCCGTGCTGTTCCCCCTGGATATCAGAAGACAGCGTTCGCAAGCTAAAATGGTGCGGTTCCAGCCGAAAATCAATGCCATTCAAAAGAAGTTCGCCACAGATAAGCAGCGTCAAAACGAAGAGATTCAAAAGCTCTATACCGAAGAGGGTTATAACCCGATGGGTGGCTGTCTGCCGTCGTTGCTCCCGTTGCCGATCTTTTTGGGATTGTACCATGTCATCGTTCGCCCCCTGACCTTTTTGTCGGGATCCCTTTTGAACATTGCGAATCGGGCAGCACAAGTGGCGGCCGATGTCGTGATTTTGAAAAGTAAGGTTACAATCCCCGGCATCAGCATCAACAATCAAGAGCTGTATCTGTTCCGTTTTCTCAACAGCAATCCCGAGTGGTTTTCGAACTCGAATTTGATTGAGCCGGCTTCTAAGTTGGACATGTCTTTGTTCGGCCTTTTTAAAAATTTCGATTTAAGCTTGGGCGTCGGTCAAGAAGGGGCGACTTGGGTCTACTGGATTTTCCCGGTTTTAACCGTTCTCGCGGGCGTTGTGAGCACCTATTACATGGGGCTGATCAACAAAAAAAACAACGAGGGCATGGCGGGTGCAAACGCCGCGACGAATCCTCTGATGACCATCGGTATGCCACTTCTGACCGGATTTATCACTTACAAATTCCCGGCTTGCGTTCTGCTTTACTGGATTTACAACAGTTTACTGATGTTGGGTGCTACCGTGATTTTGAACAAGTTTTGGCCGATGAGCAAAATGGTTGCACAATACGAGGCACAGCTTGAAAAAATGCGATTGGCCGGAAAACCGGTTACAAAGGTCTCAAAGTTCAGAGAAAAATTAGCGCAGGCACAAAAAGCCACCGATGACAAGCAGGTCCGCTACGACGAATATGTTGATAAATCAAAGTCCCAGAAAAAAGAGTTAGAGCGCCGTTTGATCGCCAAGGCACGCGAAGAGGAACTCGCCAAGCAGGGCGAGGTGTACGAGGAAAAGATCGACCCGAAGGCGCGGGATTTGATGGAAAAACAAATGGAGAAAGACCGCAGAAAAGCGGAAAAAGAGAAAGAAAAAGAGACGGCACCGAACGCCGAAGCGCGGGCGGCCTACATCAAGATGATGGAGAGCAAAAAGAGGGGCAAAAAGTAATAAAATTTGCTGAAAAGCAGCGGGTTTGAAAAGTTTTAACCTGCCTGCGAAAGGAAGGTCAAATTGATGAAAGAGATTACCGCGACGGGCAAGACCGTTGAGGATGCGGTTGCAAGCGCACTTCGACAGCTTAACACAACCGAAGATAAAGTACAGATCGAGATAATTTCCCGCGGCAGCAAGGGTGTTTTGGGTTTCGGTTCGACCGAAGCACAAGTTAAAGTAACGCTGCTTGGCGAAGATGACGCAGTGGCCGCCGGTGAGCGGTATCTGTGTGAGCTCCTGAACGCGTTGGGCGTTGAGGATTATGATGTCGAAATTAAAAAAGACGCCGAGAGCGTCACCTATCATATAACCTCCGAGAGCGATGTCGGATTTGTGATCGGATATCACGGCGATGTGCTGGATGCCCTGTCGGCGATTGTCTCGCTTGCGGTCAATCGCGACGCCGATTTCCGTTATCACGTTAATGTCGATTTGAACAGCTACCGCGAAAAGCGGGTTGATTCGCTGAAAGAATATGCGGCCCGTGCGGTCGAAAAGGCCAATTCAAGCGGTTTTGTCACGGTGGCAAATCCGATGAAACCGTTTGAGCGGATGATTCTGCACACCGTTGTTCAGGAGAGCCAAACTGTGGTTTCTTGGTCGGAGGGTGAAGAGCCCCGCCGACGGGTGATTATCGCCCCGCTTTCCAAAGTGAAAAAGGTCGGCGATAAATACGAGCGCGTTGACAAACGAGATGATTTCCGCAGACGCGACGACAGACGCCCGTCCGGCTTTGTAAAAAATGATCGAAACGACCGAGGCGAACGAAGCGGTGACCGTAATGATCGTAATGACCGCGCCATGCAAAACAATCGGAGCGGCAATAACGGTAGCAGCAACGGCAACAGCAATAACAGCGGTAACGGCAACACAAGGGACACTGCACAGCGGCCTCCGGTAAAACCCATCAGCATGGGCGAAAAAATCACGGTCGGCAGACCGGTCAGAAGCGATTTTGCAGGCGGACTTTATTCTAAAATCGAAGTAGAGCGTCCGGCTGCGGAAACAGCTCCGGACAACAAGACCGAAGAATAAAAAATTCGCGGAGGGAAACCCCCGCACGGCGGGGAAAATCCCACACGGTGGGGGGTCCCGCCGTTTTGTTTTTGTTATTTATTCACATTTTTGGGAGCAGATTAATATGTATAAAATTGACCGCGATAAAATTTCCAAGGCATATGAGTTAGCCAGATCGGCATTTTTGGCATACGGCATCGACACGGATGCTGCCATTCAAAAGGTCTCGACAATTCCGGTTTCGCTGCACTGTTGGCAGGGAGACGATGTCAACGGGTTTGAGGATGTCGGGAACATCCACAGCGAAAATGTCGTAACCGGAAATTATCCCGGCGCGGCGCGAAACGGCAACGAATTGCGGCTTGACATTGACACGGCGTTTTGCATGTCGCCCTGCAAGCACCGCGTCAATTTACACAGCATCTACGCCGAACCCAAATCCAGCAAGAAACAGCGTGACGAATACACGGCTGAAGATTTTGAAAAGTGGATTTCATGGGCGGTCGGAAACGGGTACGGACTCGACTTTAACCCCACGTTTTTTAAGCACCCGATGATGGTCGGCGGCTTTTCGCTGTCGTCCCGCGACAAAAATGTGCGCGATTATTGGGTCAAAGTCGGCAAGAATTCCCGGGCGATTGCCGAGGCGATGGGAAAGGCGACCGGGACGCCGTGCTGGAATAATATCTGGATTCCGGACGGCTTAAAAGACCAGCCCGCAAACCGTAAATTATACCGAAAGCTGCTCTCAGATTCTCTTGATCGTATTTTTGAAGATCAATATGACGAACGGTATATTGCAGATGTGCTTGAAGGAAAACTCTTCGGCATCGGTACCGAGTGCTTTACCGTCGGTTCACACGAGTTTTACTTGGGTTATGCGGCTACGCACGGTGTGGGAGTTACCATGGATACCGGACACTACCATCCGACCGAGACCGCAATCGACAAACTCTCGTCGGTGCTGCCGTTTGTCAAAAATGTGATGCTGCATGTCAGCCGCGGCGTGCGCTGGGACAGCGACCATGT
>CAZTDA010000053.1:0-5018 GCA_964612155.1 uncultured Eubacteriales bacterium
GCGAAATCGTCGGAAAAGGATTTCGAGGTACAATGTAAAGTTATATGCAAAGTGAACAGTTGACAGTTCACAGTGTACAGTGACACGCCCGTAGGTCTCTTTGGTGTGAATATAGCGCATTGGACTTAATCGAGGTGTTCTTAGGATACGGAACTGTCACTGCCCACTTTTAACTGCTAACTGCTCTCTTTACAAAATACATTCAAAGGGAACCGATACATGCTTGAACAAGACATCACATACGACCTCTACTTATTCGGGAACAATTTTACCGAAAACGGCAATTTAAAGCCCTCGGTCTGTCCCGACCTGACACAACAGGTGGTCGAACGTCACCTGCAAAAATTCGATATGGGCACCAACGACCTGCTTAAAAACAATCTCGGATGGGTGTTGATCGGCTACACCGCCGTGTTCGACGAGCCGATCAAAACCTGTATCCCGTTGATCGGCCGTACCTGGCACTCACAAAAAAAAGGCCCCTATTACCGCCGTGAGACGGCGTTTTACAACGAGGGCGGGCAGCGTTTGATCGGCATATCGACTTTTTCGGTCATGCTCGATATGAACACCCGCAGCATTGCTCGGCGCTATGTTTTGCCCGGTACGCTCTCGGAGTGCACCGACTTTTCGGTACCCGACGCCAAACCGTTTGCCGCCGCCGCGGAGCTGTATACCCCGGTCGAGACCTTTACCGTGCGAAACAGCCAGGTGGACGCGCTCGGGCACCTGAACAACGCCCGCTACATCGACTTTGCGTTTGATGTGATGACCGATGAAGAACGCGCAAAAACCCTGCGGCGGCTTGAGATCACTTTTTATAACGAACTGCGGCGCGGCGACACATTTGTGTTATCGGTGCACCGGGAACCCCATTGCATGTATTTTCGCGGCGAAGTTGAAACCGATAAAAAGGCGGAAAACGCCAAGAAGGCGTTTGATATGGCACTTTTCATGGAATAACACAATAAGGAGATTTTTAAAATTGCCTGAAATTTTTGAATTAATCATGGTGCTGTGCTTCGGGGTTTCGTGGCCGGTCTCGATCGCAAAATCGTGGCGCTGCCGCACCGCAAAGGGCAAAAGCCCCGTCTTTTTGGCGTTTATCATCACGGGCTACATATGCGGCATTGTCTGGAAGCTGCTCGCAGGCAGCATCACCTATGTCTTTTGGTTTTATGTGCTCAATCTGTTGATGGTGACGGTGGATTTTTGCCTGTATTTCCGCAACCGCCGTCTTGACCGAATTACCACGCAAAAGGTATAAAAGCGTCTATTATTTCATAACAATAGTGCCCGCAGACGGTACAAATCCGAAACTTGCAATTTCCATCGCAACATGCTACCATGTTGTTACTGTAATTTGAGAGGAGGAGCACTGTTGAAAATCCTGCTTGTAATCGACCAATTTTACGAGGCCAATAACGGCATGACCATATCGGCCAGACGTTTTGCCAAAGTGCTGGCTGATCATGGACATGAAATTCGAATTGTCAGCACCGGAAGGTCACTCGACCCCGACCTTTATGCGGATTCCTACAGTGTTTCCAAGCAGTACATACCGTTTTTTGATAAACTCGTCGAAAGACAGGGCATGACCTTTGCCAAACCCGACGACGAGATTTTGGAAAGCGCCATCGGCTGGGCCGATGTGGTGCATTTTTTGGTGCCGTTCACGCTGTCTCACCACGGCATTATGATTGCAAGAGAACTCGGCGTGCCCTACACCGCTGCATTTCACTGCCAACCCGAAAATGTCACTTCTTCCATCTATCTCGACAAGTTTAAAAACATCAATAAGTTGATCTATCTGTGGTTTAACCACTATATATATCAGTATTGCGGGCATATCCACTGCCCCAGTGCGTTTATCGCCAACGAACTGCGCAAAACCGGCTATCGCGCGCATTTGCATGTGATCTCGAACGGAATAGACCCCGATTTTGTCGGACCGCGCAAAAAGGAAAAATCGCCCGAGCTGCGGGAAAAATTCGTTATTTTATCGGTCGGCCGATATTCACGTGAAAAGCGGCAGGAACTGATCATCAAAGCCGTTAAAATGAATCCGTACGCCGACCGGATTCAACTGATTTTTGCCGGACAAGGCCCAAACCGTGAGAAGCTCGAAAAACAGGGGGCTTTGTTGCCCAATCCCCCGATTCTAAAATTTTACTCTAAGTCGGACTTGCTTGATATCATCGCCATGAGCGACTTGTATGTACATGCCGCCAACGCCGAAATCGAGGCCATGTCGTGCATGGAGGCCTTTGCCGGCGGTCTCGTCCCGGTCATCGCAAACAGCGAAAAGAGCGCAACGCCCCAGTTTGCGCTTGACGAGCGCTCGCTTTTTGAAGTGGATAACCCCAAAGACCTCTCTGATAAAATCAATTACTGGTACGAACACCCGGAAAAGCGGCTGGAGATGGGTGCGCAATACGCCGCGATGGGCGAAAAATACAATCTCGAGGCCTGTGTCTTCGAAGCCGAAAAAATGTTTTATCAGGCCATTGAAGATGCCTCGCGCGAAGTTGTTCCGGTCAGGGAGGCGGGTGCGAAATGAATGACCCCACCGTACGCAAACCGGAAGAAGACGAACACATTCTGCATTTTCGCGAGACCTGCTCGTTCACGATCAAATCCGATTACGACTATCTGCAAGACCGGCGGTGGCAGACGGTTCTTTCGGTCCTTATTAAAATTATCATCGTCCCGTTGTTGTCTGTGTTTAATTTTATCGCTTTCGGGTTTTGGATTTACGGTCGAAAAAATCTAAAAGCCCTTAAAAAACGCGGCGCGGTCACAATCTGCAATCACATCAACCCGCTCGACTGCACCATGATCTACATTGCGCTGTGGCATCTGCGGGGTTACTTTGTCACATTGGACTCCAATTTTAAAATCCCGGTTGCCCGTCATTTAATACGCCTGCTCGGCGGTATCCCGATTTCAAAGAATCCACATCAGGTTAATGATCTGCTTCGGGCGGCCGGCAAAGCGCTCAGCCGCGGGAATTATGTTCAAGTTTACCCGGAGGCGGTATTAAAACCCTATTGCCACACGCTTCGGACCTTTCATCCCGGCGCATTCCGCATCGCTACCGAAAACGACGCACCTGTTTTGCCCATGGTGCTTACGTTGGAGCGACCGCGCGGATTTTTTGCTTGGTACAAACGCAAACGCTGCTTGCGCCTGCACATCCTAAATCCGATTGAGCCGGATGTAACACTCAAAAAACGCGACCGCATTGAAAAGCTGCAGCATGACTGCTTTGAAGCAATGAATCAAAAGCGCATCGAGCGTCGCAGGGCACAGCTCACGAAGTAAAAAAACAACGAAAGTTTCTTATATGAAGCGAATCGCCGTTATCGACTGTAACGGCGGAAAACTCGGCAGCCGGCTGGTTAAAGTCACCACCGAAAAAACCCGACCTACCCTTGCTTGTCGTCGCCCCAACAGCACCGCCATTAAACATTAAAAAGGACGGAAATTTTCCGCCCTTTTTTATTAAGGGAACCTCTAAAAGCTCATTTCCGCAATCAAAGAATGGCTTATAACCAAGTGATTTCTATCTAATATGAGCGTTTTTAGAGATTCCCTTTTAATGTTCTTTTAAGCGTTCAAACCTGCACGGTATCTCTGCTGGTCATAATGACAATTGCAACAGCACCCGCCACATTGATGATCGTCACCCCGATGGCGATTAGCCCCCATTTAGAATCGGCTTTCGAAGCGGCAGGTACGCCCTTTGCCACTTCTTCGTCTCCGATCGAAACGGTTGTGCTGTCGGTTATAACGCTGACCACGTTCCCGTTTACATCGTACACAGGGGTAGTTTTGGTGTTATTCATAAACGGCTGGCTGATAAATATAACAGCGCCGATAAATGCAAAAATCACGACCAAGAAGAGTCGGAACTTAACATGGTTTCCCATTTGACATGCCACCCTTTTCAAGTTTTAGAAAATCGCCCGGATAGGCCAATGGATGTGATTATATCGTAAATAGGTTACATTTCGGTTACATTCCCATTAATTTGCTGTATTAAACAGAATTTACCTGTAATTTTTCACACTCAAACTGCTTTATTGCATGAGCTCACAACTTATTAAAAACAAAAACCCCGGCCGCAGCCGGGGTTTTAAAAAGTCGCTCTTTACCGGGCCTTTTGCTCGCCGGAGACGAAAAACACGATCAACGCACCCGCCAAATTGATGACAGCCACCGTGACCCCGACTATACCCCAACTAACTCTAACGCCGTTTGCACTGCCCGGAATGCCCAGAGCGACATCGTCATCTTCGATGGTCACGTTGTTGCCCGGATTGGTTATTGTAATCCCATCGATATATGCAGGGGTATTGGCTTTATTATTTAAAAGCGGTTCGCTGATAAAAACAGCGGCACCGATAAAAATCGCAGAAACAATTAAAAACAATCTGAATTTTCCGAAATTCTTGAACATATATTTTCCTGCTTTCTCCGGTTTTGACTCGCTTTTTGCGAATCACATCTATATTATAGCATGATTCGGTCACATTACGGTTACATATTTATCTATATGCGCATTATCATTAATATATTTGTGATTATTGTATTTTATATTACCGAATGTATCTAAATAAAAATCCCCGTCGTAACGGGGACTTTATTTAAAGAAAATGTTTTTAATTATGCGTTTTCTTTTTTCGAAAAGATGACGATTGCCAAAATACCGAGCATACTTGCAACGGCTGCAATGGGTGTGATGCTGTGTAAATCAATACCCGTTTTCGGGACATCCAACGGGACTTGTTCATCCGCGATGCTCACATTGTTTCTAATACTGCTCGCTCTGTCCGAGATGTTGCCGGGAGCGCTGCTTGTCTGACTGCTGCTCGGAGTGCTGCCGGGAACACTGCTCGGTTCGCTGCTCGGAACGCTGCTCGGGGCACTACTCGGAACACTGCTCGGAACGCTGCTCGGGACGCTGCTCGGGACGCTGCTCGGGACGCTGCTCGGGACGCTGCTCGGGACGCTGC
>CAZTDA010000053.1:5118-8992 GCA_964612155.1 uncultured Eubacteriales bacterium
TCGGGGCACTACTCGGAACGCTGCTCGGGACGCTGCTCGCAACGCTGCTCGGGACGCTGCTCGGGACACTGCTCGGAACGCTGCTCGGAACGCTGCTCGGAACGCTGCTCGGAACGCTGCTCGGAACGCTGCTCGGAACGCTGCTTTCCTCACCCGGGTCATATGTATACAGATTGAAGTGGCTCATTTCACCCACTGTGATGGTAAAAGTGCCGTTCTCGTTAAACGTAAAAGTCGAAGTGATCTTTCCCTTACTGTTCGTATAGCTACCGCTCGTTCCCGCCGTGTAGTAAACCAATTCAACTTCGCTGTTTGTGATACTGGGATCGGACGCGGCGAGCTTAGCTAACAGCGCCGTAACGGTCCCGCCTCCGGAAAAATAGTTGTCAAAAACACTTTGCAACGTGGCATCAATGCAGACAAATATTTTTTGGGAACCCTTTTTAAAAACAACAATGTCGGCGCCGTTGTATGTATTGGGCTGAGGACCTTCGACTTTTGTAACAAAGACAATGTTGTTAAGGATGGATGAACCGCCGCTCGGCACGGCGCCCAGGGCCATGGCCGTAAACGACATGATCAACACTATTGATAAGAGGATAACCCCTATTTTAGAAAGTTTTTTCATATGATGTCGACCTCTCGAAAATTTAAAAACCAAACCGCCGGCTTCGGTTTTATAGAATTATATCAAACAGCAGTTTCATTTCGGTTACATTTTTATGATTTGGTACATATTTGCAATTCAATAATGTAACTTTTTTCCTTATCACAGAGTATACAGTTTGCTTTCAATCCGGTTTTCATGATATAATACAACACATATTTGCGGAGGTGTTGATATGGCAAAAGTAACCTCTTTTCGCGCACTCAGATACGATTTTAACAAAGCCGGTGAACCCGGTATGTTGGTCTGCCCGCCTTATGACGCAGTCAGTGAGGCACGCAGAGCGGAATTAGCTGCCGGCAATCCCAACAACGCCATTGTCTTGGAACTCCCGACGGGCTCCGATAAATATACCTCCGCCAAAGCGACTTTGCATCAAATGCTCACGAAAGGCGTGTTGTTTGAAGAAAAAACACCCTGTCTTTATTATTATGAGCGCACCTATGAGCTGAAAGACGAAAAAAAGCGCATCGGTGGCTATGTGGCGCACGTCGGGCTTGCCGAACACGATGAAGGGGTCATCATCCCCCATGAAAACACCCTCTCGGGGCCAAAAGCCGACCGGTTTGAGCTTTTAAAAGTAACCGGATGCAGCTTTTCACCTGTTTACGCACTGTTTGAGGATAAAAAACGCACACTCGCCGCGCACACCAAACGGTTGATCGCCGAAAAACCCGAGGTAGAATTTTATGCCGAAGGAGATTTGCATCGCTTTTGGGTCATTGCGGAGAGTGAAAAATATCAGCCGATCTGCAATCTGTTTGAGGACAAAAAACTCTTTATTGCAGACGGGCACCACCGCTATGAAACCGCGCTTAACTTCCGCCGGTATTTACGCGAAAACGGTGTTAAAGTTGAAGGCGAACATCCGGCGAACTCCGTGATGATGCTGCTTTGCGACATCGACGACCCGGGTCTGACCGTGCTGCCGATTCACCGTCTGCTGCATTCTTTACAGGGCTTTGATGCCGAAGCTCTGATAAGACAATGGTCCAATAATTTTATGATCACCCGCCTGCAAAATCCCGAGACCGCCGAAACCGAACTGGCCAAACACGCTGCCCAAAACGCTTTTGGGTTTTATGCGGGCGGCAATGAATGGTATCTGATGACCTTGAAAACCCCGATTTCCTCCGCCGACCCGCTGGATACCCTCGATGTCTCGGTTTTACATAAGCTCATTTTGGAACCCATCGGCATCGACCGTGAAAACATGGCGGCGCAAAAAAATCTTGAATACACCAAATCCGCCCCGGAACTGATCGCGGGCGTGCAAAGCGGTAAATACAACGCGGGATTTTTGATGAACGGCACCAAAGTGAGCCAAATCACGGCAGTCGCCGGTGTCGGTAAAAAGATGCCGCAAAAATCCACCTGGTTTTATCCCAAGCCGGTCACGGGGCTTTATATGAATAAGATTCTATAGCCTCTTAGTGTAGAGTTGAAAATGTAAAGTTTAAAGTGAAAGTTTTATAGAAACTCCGCTTATGAGTAGGTTCTCTTATAAAAACACCACAACCCTGTCGCTGCTTGCTGCAGCGGCGGGGTTGTGGTATATTATGGTTAGCGGTTATTCGAACGGGAGGATGGACACATGAGTAAATATAACGCGCTCTGGGCGCACATTCAAATCACCGGAAGCCCTTCTTTGAAGCTTTCTTTTGCCGAAATCCACGCCATTCTCGGTTTTGAGATTGACCACTCCTTTTTGAATTTTAAAAAGGAACTGCTTGAATACGGTTATCAAGTCGGGAAAATCTCACTCAAAGAGCAAACCGTGCTGTTTTTAAAAACCGAATAACCATGAATGAGGTGTTTTATGAACGTGAATATCAGAACCGCTGTCATTGACGATTTTAACAGTGTTTATCCCTTGTTTGAGCAATTGTGGCCGAACAAATCGTTGAACCGAACAGCACTGCGCGAAGTGTTTGAGCGGGGCATTCTCTCACAAACCGATGAATTGCTGTGCGCTGTCTCAAACGGAGTCACCGTGGGTTTTTGTGCTTTTGCCGTCGTCAACAATCTATGGCAGGAGGGGCAAATTGCGTATGTTTATGCATTGATTGTAGATGAAAAAGTGAGGGGCAGCGGATGCGGCAGCGCTTTGATCAACGAAGTGCTCACGACCGCTAAGGGTAAAGGGCTGAAACGTGTGGAACTCGACTCCGGTTTTCAACGGGAACAAGCCCATCAGTTTTATCAAAAACTCGGCTTTGAAAAACGGGCTTTCTTATTTTCATACATTTTATAAAAATTTTTCGATTTACAGAAATAGTTCGGAAATTTTATCCCTATCGCAATATAACAGAGAGCATGTCTTTGATAAAAGCTGAATATTTTACAAATATCCATGAATAATTGATATATTTTTATTTTATAACCCGCTATGATAGTATCATAAATCTTTGGGGGCATTTAGCCGCCCCCTTGAAAAAGAGGTTAGAACAAAGATGAATCAGACCCCCAGACAATGGCTTGACAATCTGCTCAAAGCCGAGCGTAAATATGCGATGCCGGTTTTATCGTTTCCGTCGATTTCACTGATGGGTATCACCGTTAAAGAATTGATCGCCGACAGCGAACTGCAAGCAAAAGGTATGAAAATGATCGCCGACCGGCTGCCCAAAGCCGCCGCATCGGTCAGTATGATGGATTTATCGGTCGAAGCCGAGGCGTTCGGATCCACCATCCGCTTCTCCGATGATGAAGTTCCCACCGTCACCGGCTCCATCATCACCTGCGAAGAAGACGCAGACGCGCTGGTCGTGCCCAAAGTCGGTGCGGGCAGAACCGGAAAATACATCGAAGCCATCCGTAAAGCCGTCACCTTAATCACCGATCGCCCGGTTTTCGCAGGCGTCATCGGCCCGTTCTCGCTGTCAGGCCGTCTGATGGATGTCACCGAGGCATTGGTCAACTGCTATACCGAACCCGACATGGTGCACAAGACCATGGAAAAAGCCACGCAATTTATCATCGAATATATTAAGGCCTACAAAGCAACCGGATGCGCGGGCGTTGTGGTTGCCGAACCGCTGGCCGGACTGCTCTCACCCGATTTGGCCGCGACCTTTGCCGAGCCGTATATGCGCAAAATCACCGACGCGGTCAAGAGCGACGACTTTATCGTGATTTACCATAACTGCGGCAACAGTACCATCGATATGATCGATTCGATTCTGCGCACCAACTGCGACGCCTATC
>CAZTDA010000054.1:0-8915 GCA_964612155.1 uncultured Eubacteriales bacterium
CATTTTCTCCACGCCACCCTTGCCGACAATGTCACTCAACGAATATCCCTGCGCTTTTAACTCGGCATATTCCTCGGCATAGATCGGACCGGTATAACCGATGATGTGTGCGGCGATATCGGGCATGTAATAAGTTCTTTCGGGCACTGCGGCAATGTAGATACCGGGCAGCAGTTCGCTTTGTTCCTTGACCGCCGTAATCGTCGCCATCGAAACGCTTTTGGCAATCGTGATCTGTTTATACGAAGAAAAAGCGCCGATCTCCATCTCGTAGCGCACACCCATGACCTTGCGCGCATCGACAGCCGAGAGCTCGGTCAAATCATACCGTTCGACCAGCGCATCAAAACAGTTCTGCGCGGTGGCGTAGGGCTGTTTCTTTAAAAGTTCCTTCAGTTTTGCGACATCGCCGTCCCGATCCGGCAAAAACTGCGGATTTTCGGAATCGGTATTCAACGGCAAACTCTCCGTCAGTATCTCATTGTTCTCTGCCAGCAGGTTGCAAAGCCGCAAAATCACCTCGATGCGCTTTTCGCCGTCGGTGCCCGACGGAAAACTGCCGCGTCGGATGATGACCGAATAGCTCATGCTGTTTCCTGCAATCACACGTCCGTATCGGTCAGTGATTTCGCCCCGCGCGGCCTCGACGCTGATGGTCTTTTCCTCGCTCTGCTTGGCCTGCGCGGCAATGGCCTCGGTCTCGACGATCTGGAACTGCGCAAACCGGATTGCAAGCACCGCAAACAGCACCACCGTAATGGCGATAATCGAAATGATGCGGACATTTGCGGTTTTCTTACCCATATTATCCTCTCAAAGCAGCGGACGTTTTATCCGGTTCGGCGAAGCCGGAATTTGTGCCTTTCTGTCGGCGCAGAAGGATAAAACTCCAGTTTGAAAAACAATCTGTTTTTCAAATTCAGTCACTCAGCCGGTCATAACGGGTTTTAATCCAGACGACCAGCCAATAAAGCGGCGCGATAAACGCGATGGTGTATAAAATCGAAGGCAAAGTGCGTGAGACCAGCGAAAACGCGGTTTTATCAACCCCCGCCAACCAGATAAACAGCAGCCATTCTGAAAACTTAACCCCAATGGTTGCCCCGGAGACCAACAGCAGCGCGGTCGCAAGATTATTACGCATCACGGTGCGGATCAAAACACCGATCAAAAAGCTGAAAATCACCATCATCAGCGGAAAATACCCCGCCGTACCCATGTAGATGATATCAAAAAAGATGCCGCACCCCAATCCGAAATAAGCGCCTTTATAAGGCCCTTCGCAGATGGCGGCAAGCAGCGCCCAAACGAGCAAAAAATTCGGCCTTGTGCCGTATATCGCCGGGAAAAACCCTGCGCTTTGTATTAAAAAGAATAAAAATCCGAGGCCGCAATACCAAAGCCACTTGAATAACGCGGTGCGCGTCGAAAATTCCCGTTCCACACCGTCACCTCGAAGTCGTGCCCGAGGAAGTCAGCCCCGAAGAAGTCAGTCCGGACGTCGGACTCTCTGATCCCGTCAGAGACGATGTCACCGAAAAATTTGTGGGTCCTGCATCGGGATTAAACCCGATCACAACCAGCACCTCTTTCAGCTTCGAAAAGTCCGCCGACGGGGTCAGCACCGCATCCATCGCCAGCCCTTGTTCGTCGGCTGTGACCCGCTGCACAACGCCCGCCACAAATCCCTGCGGGAAAATACCGCCCAATCCCGAGGTCACTACGATATTTCCGACCGCAATCAAGCTGCCTTTGGGTAAGTACGCCAGCTTAAAAAGCCCTGTCGCGGCGAGTTCGCTGTCACCGGTCAACACGCCGAAATCGCCCGAGACGATGTCGTATCCGCCGATGTTGCAGTCGGGGGAGAGCAGCGTGGTCACCTTGCAGTGGTTATAAGACACCTCACTGACGTATCCGACCACACCCGCAGTGGTGACGACCGCGTCTTTTTCCTTGATGCCGTCCTTGCTGCCCTTATTGATGGTAAACATGCCGTAATATTTGCCGCCGTCACCGCTGATCACGGTTGCGCCGATCATCTTTAAATCCTCGCGCTGTTCGGTGATGCCCACAATCTCTTTCAATTGATCGTTTTCACGCTTTAATTGCTCATAATCAGCCAGCTGCTGCTGCAATTGCGCGATTTGAGCTTTCAACGCTTCGTTCTCTGCCGCCGTCGCGGTCTTATCGGTAAAATAAGTGCCGATCCCCGAGAAGCCGCCTTTGACCGCCGAAGCGAAGTTTTGAAACGGTGAAGTCAGGTTGCCGAGCCAGTCAGAAGGCAATGAGAGATTGCGGCCGCTCGCGGCGTTTCCGATCAAAAGACCGATAATCACCACGACGACCGCGACAAGGACTTTAAATGCCTTTCCCTTGAAAAACTCCTTCATCCATGACTCTCCAAAGCGACGGGAGCAAATTGCTTAACGAAACCGCGAACGGCGGGTGTCGGAGATGTGTTCGTAATATTCCAACGCTTTTCCGGCGCCTTCCGCTACGCAGTCCAACGGGTGTTCGGCGATGTGAACCGGAATCCCGGTGTCCATATTGATAAACTTATCGATGCCGCGCAGCAAAGCGCCGCCGCCGGTCAGCATCATGCCGCTGTCGATGATGTCCGACGCAAGTTCGGGCGGGGTGACTTCAAGCGTGGAACGGACGGTCTCAAGCACGGCGGCCAGCGGTTCCGAAAGTGCTTCGCGCACTTCCACCGCGGTGATGGTGATATTTTTGGGCAGCCCGTCGAGCAGATTGCGCCCCTTGATGTCCATGCTGCCGATGTCTTCCACGGGGAACGCCGAGCCGATTTTAATTTTAATGTCCTCTGCGGTGCGCTCACCGATCAGCAGGTTATATTTTTTCTTAATATACGACACAATCGCATCGTCAAAGGCGTCTCCGGCAATCCGGACGGATTTTGCGGTGACAATGCCGTTCAGGGAGATCACGGCAACTTCGGTTGTCCCGCCGCCGATGTCGACGACCATGCTGCCGATCGGTTCGTCAATGGGCAGACCCGCACCGATGGCAGCCGCCATGGGTTCTTCGATGACCTTGGCCTCTTTTGCGCCCGCTTTTAAAGTCGCCTCATGCACACTGCGCCATTCGACTTCGGTGACACCGGACGGAACGCACACCATCACGCGGGGACGGCTCCAGAAACCGCTGCCCGAGACGGCGCGGATAAAATGCTGCAGCATGCTCGCGGTCACATCGAAATCGGCGATAACACCGCCCTTAAGGGGGCGAATCGCTTCGATGGAGCCGGGGGTTCTGCCGATCATCTCTTTTGCTGCGGTACCGACCGCTTTCACTTCATCGGTGCGCACGTCGAGTGCGATGACCGACGGTTCGCGCAGCACAATGCCCTTGCCCCTGACATGTACCAGCGTGTTTGCGGTTCCCAGATCGATGCCGATATCCTTTGTAAACATGGTTTTCTCTCCCTTAATTTATATCCATTTTTATTAAAATTCGGAAATTCTTGTTCCGTATCTATTATAGTACAACTTTTGCGGTTTAACAAGGGTTCTTGGCGGAATAGATACGGTTTCTCAGTGAACAGTTGACAGTTAACAGTGAGCAGTGACATATCCGGGAACTCATAATATAATCTCTACGATACTGCACCGTTAATTGACTTACACTGTACACTATTAACTGTGAACTGTTAACTTGGAATATTTCCAATTTTAGCTCTTACTGACCTTCATTTTCAAATACGCGGTGATAAATCCGTCGAGTTCGCCGTCCATCACGGCGTTGATGTTGCCCATCTCATAATCGGTGCGGTGATCCTTGACCATCGTGTAGGGCATAAATACATACGAGCGAATCTGGCTGCCCCAGGCAATCTCCTTTTGCACGCCTTTGATGTCGGCGATGTTTTCAAGGTGTTGTTTTTCGGCGATGTCGACGAGCTTTGAACGCAGCATCGTCATGCAGGTCTCGCGGTTTTGGTGCTGACTGCGTTCGGTCTGACAGGAGACGACGATGCCGGTGGGAATGTGGGTAATGCGAATGGCCGACTCGGTTTTGTTAACGTGCTGTCCGCCCGCACCGCTGCTGCGGTAGGTATCGACCTTCAAATCCTCGTCGCGAATCTGCACATCGAGCTCTTCCGAAATCTCGGGCACGACCTCAATCGCCGCAAAGGAGGTATGTCTTCTGCCGGAGGAATCAAACGGCGAGCAGCGCACCAACCGATGCACCCCGGATTCGGATTTTAAATAGCCGTATACGTTTTCGCCCGTAATCAAAATTGAAGCGCTCTTGATGCCCGCTTCTTCCCCGTCCTGATAGTCCAGAATCTGATACTTATTACCGTTGCGCTCGGTCCAGCGGGTGTACATGCGATAAAGCATCTGTGCCCAGTCGTTGGACTCGGTGCCGCCTGCACCGGGGTGAAAGGTCAGAATGGCGTTACAGCCGTCGTATTTGCCCGACAGCAGCAGCGCAAGTTTTTTCTCTTCCAAACGCTTTTCAAAGGCCTCGACAGCGGCTTTGACCTCGTCGAGCATTGATAAATCCTCGGTCTCGTTGCAAATCTGGGTCAGCGCAACACAGTCGTCATAGTCGTTTTTCAACTTGTCGCAAATGCCGATTTTGGCTTTGATTCCGCCGATTTTTTTCATCAGCACCTGGAGCCCGGCCACATCGGTCCAGTATTTTTCGTCGTGGGTCTGTTGTTCCAACTCGGCCAGTTCGGTCTTCAGCCGTTCATAGCCGACCGCCTCAAGGTATTCGGTCAGCTCCGGTTTTTTGTCTCGTAATAGCAGTAAAATTTCCTCATATTGCAGCATGTGTTTTCAATCCTTCCGGTTGTTTTTATATCTATGGTTTTTGCCGTAGGGGGCGCACCTGCGTGTGCGCCCGTCGGGGTTATGGTTAGATTAACGGACGCACAATGGGTTCTCCTCTACGGTTTATAAATCCCGCCGAAGCGGTACCGCATCTTTTCACTCTTCTCTTTTCACTCTTCTCTTTTCACTTTATCTCTATTAAAAGAGTGGTTTCGGGCGCACACATAGGTGCGCCCCTACGTCGTTTTCCGCTGGACATCTCCTTGTCATCCGTGTTATAATTGATTCAAACAGGATCGAAGGGAAGATCAAATACCATGGAAAAAGGCCGTTTTTTTGCGTTTTTATCCCGTATGAAATACATCGGGCGCTGGGGGCTGATGCGCGGCACACGCACCGAAAATCTGTGTGAACACTCGCTCGATACCGTCTACATCACCCACGCGCTGGCTGAGATTCATAACACCCTGGGGGGAACACCGGCTGACGTGAAAAAAGCGGTGCTGTACGCGGCCTACCACGATGCGCAGGAGGTCTTTACGGGCGATTTGCCCACCCCTGTCAAATACCGCAATCCCGAAATCCGCAGTGCCTACAAGGCGGTGGAACACGCGGCATCCGAGCGGCTTTTGGATTCCTTGCCCGACGAACTCCGAGGGGCTTATCAACCCTACCTCTGCCCCGATTGCGACTGCACGGAGTGGAAACTGGTCAAAGCGGCGGACAAGCTCTCGGGTCTGATCAAGTGCCGTGAGGAACTGGCATTCGGCAACCTCGAATTCGCTGCAGCGGAAAAGGCACAGTTGGCGGCGATCAAGACCTTAAACCTTCCGGCGGCGGAGCTCTTCGTCAAAAAGTACCTGCCGTTTTATGCAAAGTCGCTCGACGACCTGCTCGAAACCTGAACTTTTATGCATCTCAAGACATGCCGCGAGGGCTGATGGTCACCATCAGCCCTCGAAAGTTTTTATCGTCAGAGTCCGGCTTGGGGCGCGGGTGTCGCAAACATGGCACGGAATTCCTCGCCGGAGATTTTCTCGTCAGTCAACAGCCGTTCCGCCACGCAGTTCAACACGTCCGTGTTTTGGGACAAAATTTCCTTTGCGCGGTTGTAGCAGCGGTTGATGATACTGTGAATCTCCTCGTCGATCTGAGATGCGGTGGACTCGGAGACATTTTGGGTATGCGTAAAATCGCGACCCAAAAAGACCTCTTCGCCCGAATCAAAGCACACGGTCCCGAGTTTATCGGAGAAACCGTATTTCGTGACCATCACGCGGGCAATATGCGTCGCGCGCTGAATGTCATTGGAAGCACCGGTCGAGATGTCGTCGAGCATCAGAGCCTCGGCTACGCGACCGCCGAGCAGCGAGGTCACGTCTTCAGTCAACTCGCCCTTGGTGAGGGACGTTTTATCCTCGGTCGGCAGATACATCGTATAGCCGCCCGCCATGCCGCGCGGGATAATCGAGATCTCGTGCACCGGATCCTGTGTGGGCAAAAAGTAGCTGACGATGGCGTGGCCGCCCTCGTGATAAGCGGTCAGCTTGCGATCCTTTTCGGTGACCTTGCGGCTGCGCTTTTCGGGGCCCATCATCACCTTATTCTTGGCATCCTCGATGTCGTTGTTGGTGATGGACTTGTGCTTTCTTCTTGCGGCCAAAAGCGCTGATTCGTTTAAGATATTTTCAAGATCGGCGGGCGAGAACCCAACCGTGGTCTTTGCGATATTTTCAAGATTGACGTCCGGTGCAAGCGGCTTGTTCTTAGCATGCACCTTCAAGACCGCTTCTCTGCCCACGACATCGGGCATGTTGATGACAATCTGGCGGTCAAAACGGCCTGCGCGCAGCAGCGCCGGGTCAAGGACATCCGGTCGGTTCGTCGCCGCGATAATCACAACGCCTTCGTTGATGCCGAAGCCGTCCATCTCGACAAGAATCTGGTTTAAGGTCTGTTCGCGTTCGTCATGACCGCCGCCGAGACCCGCGCCTCTGCGTCTGCCGACGGCGTCGATTTCGTCGATAAAGATGATACAGGGCAGGTTTTTCTTGGCCTGCTCAAATAAATCACGCACACGCGACGCGCCCATACCGACATACATCTCGACAAAGTCGGAACCGGACACCGCAAAGAACTGCACACCCGCCTCGCCCGCGACAGCTCTGGCAAGCAGCGTTTTACCGGTACCCGGAGGCCCCACAAGCAAAACACCCTTGGGAACACGAGCGCCGAGCGCGGTATACTGGCCGGGATTTTTCAAGAATTCGACCACTTCGGTCAGTTCCTCTTTTTCTTCGTCCGCTCCCGCAACGTCGTCAAAAGTGACCTTGCGCTTTTCGTCGGACGCGGTCTTGTATCTGGCCTTGCCGAAGTTGGCGATTTTGCGTCCGTCGCCGCCCTGCTGGCGCATCATAAAGTAATAAAACGCAAACATGCCCGCGATCAAAAGGACATAGGGCAGCATCGCCACCCACCACGGGGTCTGCGCTGCCGGCGTGTAGTCGAATGTGATCGGTTCTTTAGCGCCTTCGGTCGTGGCGTTGTATTCAAGGGCATCGGCGCGGTATTGCGCCGTATCCTCCAAAAACAGCGTGATGCTTGCAACCTTAAACAGAATCGGTGCTTTCTCCTTGTCTTTTAAGACAATTTCAAGTTCCCCGGTTCCGAAATTCAGGGTGTGTGAGGCGACCTGGTCATTCTGAAAATAGTTGAGAATTTGAGAGTAGGTGGTCTTGTCGGTATTTCCGAGACCGTTGACCATCGAGGAGATTAACAGGAGAATCCCGACACAGACCAAACCGTAAATCAGGACTCTTTTGAATTTTGTCATTACTTTTCCGTGCCTTTCCGGCAGAGCCGAATCAATCAACCGTGCGAACTTTCGTTTCGCATCGGCATAGTATTTCTCCGGGAGAAGATTCTATGTCACTCTTCCCGCTGCGGAGACCGATTCACGTTTTTTAAACGCGAAGTTGTTTTTTCGAAAAATTCATCACTTTTCGTACACCGAGGGTTTTAACACCCCGATATAGGGTAGATTGCGGTATTTTTCGTCGTAGTCCAACCCGTAGCCGACGACAAATTCGTCCGGGACGGTAAAGCCGGTATAATCCGCTTTGATATCGGCCTGTCTGCGCTCGGGCTTGTCGAGCAGCGCGCAGATTTTTATGGACTTGGGCCCGCGCAGCGCGAGCGTCTTTTTGAGATACGAGAGCGTCATTCCGCTGTCCAAGATGTCCTCGATGATCAACAGGTCAAAGTTTTTAAGTTCAAGATTTAAGTCCTTGACGATCTTGACCACGCCGGAGGTCTTGACCCCGGAGCCATAGCTGGAAACGCACATAAAGTCGATGGAGCATGGGATGTCGATATTGCGCATCAAATCGGCCATAAACACGACCGCCCCTTTGAGCACGCTGACCAGCAGCAGGTTTTTGCCGCGGTATTCCTCGCTGATTTGTGCGCCCATCTCGGCAACGCGTTTGGCAATCTGTTCCTCGCTGAGCAGGATGTGTTTGATGTCGTTTTTCAAGAGATGTACTCCCCTCCGAATGATTTATCCGATTTCCACGGTCAGCACCTCGCGTCCCGGGGCGGTTGTCCGGGTGTCAAATGCCACCCGCTCGTCCGCGCCGAACCGCTCCACGAACACCGGCCCGCTGTCGTCTGCGATGACGATCAGGCGGTTTCGCATCGTGACCGGAACCCCATACTCGTTATACCACTTTTTCAGCGGTTTCCCGATGCCGTTCGAGCGGAAATAATCCCCCGGCTGTCGGCTTCTGGCGACGAGCTGTCCTGTTATTTTATCACAGTTTAATGAAGAAATAAAGTGCAAATTGTTGATTTTCTCTGCGTTTTGGCAGATTTTCAAGGTGATTCTGCGCCCGTTCACCCAGTTTTCGCCGACAGAAAGCGCAACCGGTGTCATCTCGTGCACTTCGTCCCCCGCAGTCAAAAGACCTTTACACGCGTTCAGGCGAATGCCGCACAGCGTCCGGTGTCCGCCGCCGGTTTGAATCAGTCGCTCGGCCTCGGTGATGTCTTTGTACGTCGGCGTCGCCCCTTTTTGCGCAAACCACATCGCGATCGCACGTGTTCGGATCGGCG
>CAZTDA010000055.1:0-8874 GCA_964612155.1 uncultured Eubacteriales bacterium
ATGCGCAACGGGCGTGCATTGAAAAAGCGGTCAAAGAGAACATTTGATTTAAAGGGTTTATATAGGCCTTAGACAGACCGAGATCCTTCGACTTCGCTCAGGATGACAAAAACCCGCCGTGCCGAAAATTCGGTACGGCGGATTTGGTATAATGAAAAATTGATTATTCCGTCACGACAAACGGCACGGTCACTGATGCCCCGTCGCCCGAGACCTCGATGCGCCAATCTCCGGCGGTGGTACGTGCGCCGACTTTCCATGTCCAAGTTACTGTGCCGTCCGATTCTGCATTTTTCGGTTCGAGGCCGCTCGCTTCGCTGGCTCCGGATTTGTAGATGACTTTGATGGTATATTTGATGCCCGGTTTGCCTTTGATGGTGATGGAAGCATCCTGTCCGCGCACAATCGGCGAAGTCAGCGAGAGCACTTCAATGTCCTGTGTATTGGTGATAACGGGGGCGGACGATTTCACGGACGAACTCGTATTTGCCGTAGAGTGCTGCTGTGAGGAAGAAGCCGAAGAGGCGTCGGCGCTTGCCCCGGGAGCCAGCGAAGATGAAACGGCTGAGCCGGTTTTTGAGGAGGTGTTTTTTGAAGAGGCAACAGAAGATTTTTGAGAACTTTTAGCCGAAGAAGCGGAGAGCGGCGCAGAAGAAACCACGGATTTAACGGAAGCAACCTCGGACGGGAGAGGGTTGATGACTTCTTCAACGCTTTGAACACTAGACAAATCGAGCTGTGAAGCTGTGATGATAGCGGGGGAATAGGATGCGGTTTGACTGCAAGCGGTTAATAGCAAAGCGGCAAATAACAGCAAAACGGAGTAACGTTTCATATAGCGGCCTCCCGTTCAATTTTCAACATCATCATAATAACTTCGGGTATTTGGTTGAATTATACAAAATCCGACAAAAAATGTCAAATCGGTTTTTATAAAAAATTTTGCAAAGGTGTTGCAATTTATAAATGCTTATGTTAAAATAGAGCGGCTTTGGGCGCTTAGCTCAGTTGGTAGAGCATCCGCTTGACGTGCGGATGGTCAGCGGTTCGAGTCCGTTAGCGCCCACCATGAAAAAAGGCACTTGCTTCGGCAAGTGCCTTTTTTCAACGAAATTTGCCCTTCGGGCAAGTGAAATTCGCTTCGCGAGTGAAATTCATTACATGAGTGAAATGCGCTGAGGCGCGTTAAGACGGGGCAAATTTTATTTCACTGCGAAATCTCAATGGAGTTGAGATAAGCAATTTCACTTTTGCCGTATGGCAAAAATATCACTTCGGCAAAGCTGATACTTCACTCCCGACCGCGTCGGATGCCGACCGCGTCGGATGCCGACCGCGTCGGCTGACGACCGCAGTCGGCTACTTCACTTGATTTTATTAAAGGCGCTCTGTTTGATGTAAAACTTATAATCCAAAATCCCAAATCGGCTATGTTTTTCTCCTTGAAACCGTGTATAATAAATACAAGGTTGCAGGACGCAATAAAACTGTGAGGGGGCGCGGGGATTTACTATATTTTGATGGCGCTGCTCAGCTCGGTGTGCGGTTCGGTCGGTATGATTTTGCAAAAAAAGGGCTGCGGGTGGATGGTGCGCAAAGAACAGCGCCCCAAAAATGCAAAGGCCTTGTTTTTCATCTGGGTGCTGGGGATGATTGTCGCCTATGCGTTTGCCGCAGTACCGCTGATTATCGCTTCAAAAGGGCTGGCGCCGCACATTATTTCGGCGCTGTCCGGGGTCAACATCGCCCTGACCGTGGTGCTTTCTTATTTTTTCTTAAAAGAAAAACTGTTTCGATCTGATCTCTTTTACGGGTTGCTGATAGTCGGATGTATCGGTTTATTGAGTTTTCATCTGACCGACACCTCGGGTGAAGTGAACAGAACCTATCTTTATCCGCTTCTGGCCGCGCCGCTGCTGGTGCTGATCCCGATAATTTTTAAGCGGATCAGCAAAAAACACAAGGTCGCGTTGCTTGGGGTGTTTTCCGGATTTATGATGGGGCTGAGCGTGGTGATGCTGAACATTTTGGTCAAGCAGACCGGAGCGATCACCGCTGAGATTTTTGCCTCGCCGTATTTGTATTTTTATATCTTGGTGGGCACGGCCTCGATCGGTGCGGCGCAGCTGGCCTTTAAAATCGGGGAAGTGGTGCTGTTTGCGCCGATTCAAATTGTCTCGAACATGTGTTATCCGTTGATCTGTTCGTTTTTTTTGTACAGTGCATCGGTCGAATGGCTGCAGGTCGTGCTGATTTTGCTGATGGCGTTTGCATGTTGGGGAATTCAGCGAAAACGGTGATAAAATTCAAGAAGAAGAATGAAGAGGGGAACGAATATGTCGGAAAATAACATAGCAATTCGCCCGTTGCAGCAAGGAGATATCGGTGGTCTCTTAGCGGTCGTAGATCGCGACGCGGCATCCTACGAAAAATATTTCAATCGCTGTCTTGCCGAAAATGCGAGCGGTGAAAGAATTACGTTTGTCGCACTGCTTAACGGCGTAATCGCGGGATATGTCAATGTGATTTATAAATCGCAATATCCGCATTTTTTACAGAGAAACATCCCAGAAATCAACGATTTGTATGTCGCATCGCAGTTTCGGAGAAACGGGCTCGGGCGGGCGTTGATTACGGAATGCGAAAGACACGCCGCCTGTACATACGAAAATATCGGACTCGGCGTAGGGCTGTATAGCGGTTACGGCAGCGCGCAGCGGCTTTATGCAAAAATGGGTTATATCCCGGACGGACGAGGACTGATGTATCGAAACAAAGGGGTGCTGCCCGGCAGAGATGTATTCGTTGATGATGATTTATTGCTTTATTTATATAAGAAAATCGGGTAACGGAGCGACGTGGGCGTCGCTTCCTACATGTGTTTTGGAGCTGTCACTGCACACTTTTAATTGCCAACTGTTAACTTAGAAAATTCTATTGACCCGCTGTATTGTTGCCTATATAATAGAGCGCGGAGGTGTTAGGTATGGACGAATTTTTTATTTCCGCTAAGGATAAAGCATATCTGAGAGAATTGGCAAAGAAGCAGGCCGAATACGCCGCGCTGCCGGTGATGGCCGAGCGTACCAAACAGTGGTATGCGCATAACGCCGTCAAAGGTGTGAAACCGCTGATCGTGGTGGAATCGGGCTCGTTTGCCCGAGATTTTTTGCCCGAATTAAAATGCGAGAGCAAATTTGCTGCGGAGCTCGAGAGGTATTTATTGTTAAAAATTTTGCAGCACGAGCGTATTGATGACGACATCGTGGTGCCTGACTTTGTCGAAGTGTTTATGGACATCGAGGTGCGCGAATTCGGCGTGCCGATCGAGGTGCATCACGCCGTTGATAATAAAGGGCGCGATGTGGGTTATATATACAGTTATCCGATCAAGTCGATTGAAAAAGATTTTGCAAAACTAAAACCGTTTGAATTCAATTTTGACCGCAAACGGTTTGCCGATAAACTGGCGGCGACTGAGGACGTTTTGGGAGACATTCTACCCTGTGTGCCGACCAACCGCCAACAGGTTTGGTATTATATGCACACCGCCAAGATCATTCAGTTGATGGGCATGGAGCAGTGGATGTACGAACTCGCGGACAACCCCGACGGCGTACACGAATTGATGCGCTATCTGACCGTGAACATGCAGCGCTATATCGACTGGGGGGAACAAGAGAAACTGTTTACATCCGACACCGGTAACAACTATGCCGGGGCGGGCAGCTACGGGTTTTCTGACGAGTTGAAAGTGCCTGCCGACGGAAGGCCCATGGCCAAGCAAAAGTGGGGCAATACGAATTCACAGGAGTCGTTTGCCATCTCGCCCGATATGTATGCCGAGTTTGTCTATCCGTATATCGCAGAAATCGCCGAGCGGTTCGGCCTTGTCTATTACGGCTGCTGCGAGCCGGTGCATGCGCTTTGGCACAAGTGTTTAAAGAATCTGCCCAACATGCGCAAGGTGTCCATTTCTGCCTGGTGCGATGAGGATATCATGGGAGATGCGCTGAGGGGCACAAAGGTGATCTATTCTCGCAAGCCGTCGCCGAAGTTTTTGGGCGCCGATCCGGTGTTTGACGAAAATGAATATCGGCAGTATATGAAAAACACCCTCACCAAGGCGCAGGGGTGCGAAATCGAGTTCATTTTCCGCGATGTCTACACGCTGATGGGTGACCCCGGAAGACCGGCCAAAGCGGTGAAAGTTTTGCGTGAAGTGATTGAAGAATACTGGAGACCGTAAAAGCAAAGTGAGCAGTTGGCAGTTAACAGTGGACAGTGACAGTCCAATTAGCAGTGGTCGGTAGCCCAAAACAAAAAACATATACAATAAAAACGTCGTTTTAATGCGGCGTTTTTTGATGCGATTTTTCAATAATTATATCATATTCGGTTTCCGAAAATGTCACTATACACTGTTAACTGCCAACTGTTCACTAGCCATAAAAGTTTCTTAAAAGAACAGCCGTTTTTTGATCTGCTCCTTAAAGTTGCGGCGGTGTTCCAAGACGGCGGCGCAGAGACCCAGGAATACGCAGGGGACAAAGGCGTATAGTGACCACTGCGGGATGACGGGATATTTTAAATAGGCGTCGAGAATCAACTCGATCGAGATGACCAACAGTCCCGAAGCGAACAGCAGCGATGCAATTTTCGATAGGCCCGCAACGCGGTGTTTTTTATCGCAAAACAGCGATGTAAGTCCGAGCGAAAGCAGCACCACACTGCCCGAAATCGGCAGTCCGAGCGGAATAAACCAGGCACCGCCCGAGACAAAGGCGATCCAAAACACATAGCCGACCAGCACGATTCCGTCGAACAGAATGAATAAAAAAATATGGTCTTTGGTAAAGAAAAACGGCAGTGCGCCCCAGACAAACATCAAAAACAGCGCGCCGATGACATACAGCGACCACGAGAGGCCGCCGCCGGTGATCAAGTCGACAATGACCGTGATCAACAGCGGGATCATCAGCAAAATGCTGGCGAGTGAAGCGAAATATTTTCGGTCGATTTTTTTTGAGATTTTTTCCATGCGGGCCGGATAGGATTTAGAGGTCGGCAATTCCGACGCGGGAGCTGCCGGGTTGATGACCTGCACATGACAAAGCGGGCATTTTTTTTCGGCGGGGGCAAGTTCCACACCGCAGTTCACACAATAAGACATATTTAACGACCATTCCTTTCGTTGATTTGGTTTGATCTTTAGGATTCAATATCTTGAATTTGATTGCTCTCGATGCGGACGGGGATGCCCAATTTGACCAGTGTGCGGAAAAATTCGCGCTCGATGAAGGTCTCTTTAATGATGCGGGTGAAGTTGAAAAAGACCGTATTTTGATAAGAGAGCATCGCGCCGATCACACGGTTGCGCGAGAGCGGCCCGAGGATAAAATCCATGCGGGTGACATACCGTTCCATCTCGGGCGGCAATTTGACCGCGCCGAGGTTGGAAATGCTGCTGCTGGTCTGGCGGTCTCCGACGAATTTAAAGGTCATCTTCATGGCGATATTTTTGATAAACAACGGCATCAGGCGCAGCACCCGAACTTTTTCAATCTGCACATTGGTTGCAATTTTGGCGTTCAGCTTTTTCTCGGTGACTTCGCTGCCCATGTGATGGTGAACCGCCGAGAGCACCTCGTCAAAGGTGAAGATGCCGTAGCGCGGGTCGATGCCGGGATTGGTGTAATTGGAGAAGTTGCGCAGCGTATGGGTCGGGTAAAACTTGCGCAGATTAATCGGGACGCAGATTTTGACCGGTTTGAGTTTGCGCTGGGGTCTGCCCTCGGCGCGCTGAACTTTATCGATGGACATAATCAACACGGCGGTCAGGTATTCGGTCAGGGTGACTTTTTTCTCCTTGGCTTTGGCGAGCAGCACATCCAGCGGCATTTGAGCGTTGGTGATGTGGATGACATCGGGACGCTCGAGGGTGCCTTTGAAATAATAAGCGCTGCTCTCGCCGCGCGGGGCGGTATGGCTCTTGGCGTATTTGAAAAAAGCATCTTCGTATTCGTCGGGCTTGGGTGCTTCGGAACAATTGAGAATTTCGGTGTCACGCGGGATCACCGCGCCGTATTTAATGCGCAGATATTCGGCGACGAGAGTTTTTAAAAAGATAAAGCCGCCGGTGCCGTCGGTGAGCACATGATAAATTTCGATTGCAATGGTGTTTTCAAAGTAGCGGACGCGAAACATAAAGCCCCGATTTTCACGCAGGTCCATGCGCACGCAGGGGTTTGCCACATCGCGTTGGATGTCGGGTATACCGTCGATGTGTTCGAGGTAAAACCAAAACATTCCGCGTTTTAAGCGCAGCATAAAGGACGGAAAGCGCTTTGCGCAGGACTCGAGCGCCGCCCGCAGCGCAACCGGGTCGACCGGCTCGGTCAGCCGTGCGGACAGCCGAAACAGCGCCGTCCAGTTGCGGCGTTTTGCCGCCGGATAAATTTTGGCGGCATTATCAAGTTTCATCCAAGATTCAGCGGCCATTGGGCATCTCCAAAAAGTCGTTTATTTTGTGGATTGCGGCGTCGGACTCGGGGCATGAAAAAAGCGGATAGACATGCCACATGCCGTCTTCTATGATCAATTCACAGCTGCCGCCGCAGTCGGCAATTCGGTTGGCAAGGTTGCGTGCGTCGGAGAGCAACAGCTCGTCCCCGCCCGCGATAATCAATGCCGGGGGAAGTCCGGATAAATCGCCGAAGATCGGTGAAACCAGCGGATTTGCCGTGTCGTCTCCGGCGTACATGACGGCGTATTGCCGCAGTTGATCTTCGCAGAGCGACGGGTCGGCCTCGCGGTTATCGTCATACGATTTGCCCGAGAAAGTCAGATCGGCCCACGGAGAGATGGCGACCATTTTATGGGGCAACGGAAGTCCGGTCGCCCGAAGTTCCAGTGCCAGTGCAAAAATCAATCCGCCGCCTGCCGATTCGCCGACAAGCGAGATGTTTTCGGGCGCGTTTCCCTCGTCGAGAAGATATTCATAACTTGCGACCGCATCGCGCAGGGCGGCGGGAAAGCGGTGTTCAGGCGCGAGGCGGTAAGCGGGGCAGAGCACGTCAGCGCCGGTCCGGGCGCAAAGAATGCTGCCGAAGCCGGAGGCGTATTTGAGGTCTCCGGCGGTGTATCCGCCGCCGTGGAGATAGAGGATCACCTTATTATTGGCGTTTTCGCGCCTGGCGATGTAACGGGCTTTAAAAATTCCGAATGTCACGGTGGAAAAGACGAGTTTTCGCGCATTGGCCGACGCACCGAGTGCGCCGAAAGCATCCTGACCTGCGCGGGCGGTCTTAATGTCCATCTTGGCCGCAAAAGGTTTTAAAAAGCGAATTTGTTCGCGCATCGAAATGGCGCGCAATGAGGGCATAGGGCTCTCACCTCCGACGCTTTTATCATAGCATAAGCGGAAAAATTGTGCAATCGACTGATCAAAAATTGGTGTAAACGGAAAATTTTACAGAAGTAGAGAGTGTGTTGGTTAGTGTAGAGTTTAAAGTTGAAAGTATAAAGTGATATGTCCGAACGTTTTTAACGGGTATGTCACTTTAACCTTTACCTTTTACACTTTACACTAAGAAGTAGAACGAGGGGCGGCGCTTCTGTCAAGTATAACATGGTTTACACTTTATCCGAGGACATGGTTTACACATTCAATGTCCACATGGGCGACGCGCGAACTGTCTCCACGGGTGTCCGAGGATCACCCTCAATCAGATAGCATCGTCTTGATACCAATGCGCGTTCTTTTAGATCAATGCGTCCGATTCTGAACTGACGGTAATAAAGGTTCATGAATCCATCGTAGGGCGGGGGCTTGCTCCCGCCATTTTTTCATCTATCGTAGGCGGAAGGCGGCGGGAGCAAGCCCCCGCTGTTTTTTTATCCATCGTAGGCGGAAGGCGGCGGGAGCAAGCCCCCGCCCTACGGAGTTTCCGCCCATTTTTCCATACTCCCAGTGCTGCCATGCTCTTGTCTTTTGCCAGTATACGTTGTGTGAATTCATTTCTCGTTTTGTCCACAGTATCCACCTTCCACGGCATCTTTCATCGCTCCCTTGCTTTTTCGATGCCCTTATTATACTTGAAAAGTGTAAACCATGTCTCCACACATTCTGTAAATGATGTTACCACACCAAACAACTTCGCGGCCGCCCGAAAAGTAATTGAACGAAGATGTTTTCGTTTTATGAGCGAAACGGGCGGCCACGGAGTGCCGCCCCCACCTGTGTTAACTTAACGCATAGAGTAATAAAAATAGCAGCGTTTCTCGTGTAGGGCGGGATGACCACATCCCGCCGTGCGGATGAATAGCCCGCGAAAAGCCTTTACACTAATGCAGTACCATAATGATATTTATGATAAGTTAACGCAGGTGAGTGCCGCCCCTACAGAATATAACAAGAAACGGACGGGGTTGCCGTCCGTTCTTGTTTGGGAGAGAATACTTGGGAGAGTTACATGTACAGGAACTACCTGTTGCAACTGCAGCCGGTTCCGGCAACAGCATTGTTGTCGGCCATGCGCGGGGGGAAGAATTGATCGGTCGGGAATTGAATCTTGTAGAACAGTTCGCAGGGGTCCTCGTCGGAGCCGACGCATTCCTTCAGCGGTACGCCGAAGCCGCAGGCCGGGACAACCAGAGAGACCTTGCGGGAGATGCTGACGATCGAGAACAACCCGATCGTGGCAAGCACGACTCTGCGCGGATCACAGACATTGAAGTTGCCTTCAAATCTGGAAGCAATCGGTGCCGGGATATTGGCGCCGAAGCGGTTGAGGTTATGGGGGCAGTCATGAATGTCCAGCAAGCGCGCCGAGAGCGCGATGGGCTGTACCGTTTCGACCGTGGCTTTGGGCA
>CAZTDA010000056.1:0-8686 GCA_964612155.1 uncultured Eubacteriales bacterium
CACCATTCTGGATTACAAGAATGTGGTGGACAGCTATGTCAAGCTCGCGGACTGGCGTGTCAAGGAGAATTCCACCGTGACCTATTCGGTCGGCGGACTGATTTTAAGCAACTCCGGTGCCATCACGGCCAACTACTGGCTCTCCGAGATTTACGATGAGGAGATTGCAAATGCCCACCGCAGTGCCGACATCCATCTGCACGACCTCTCGATGCTTACGGGCTACTGCGCCGGCTGGAGCCTAAAGCAGCTCATCACGGAGGGACTTGGCGGTGTGCCGGGAAAAATCACCTCGGCCCCGGCCAAGCACCTCGCTTCGCTGTGCAACCAGATGGTCAACTTCCTCGGCATCATGCAAAACGAGTGGGCCGGTGCCCAGGCCTTTTCCTCCTTTGACACCTATCTCGCCCCCTTCATCAAGGCCGACAATATGACCTACCACGAGGCGAAAAACTGCATTCAGTCCTTCATTTACGGCGTCAACACACCCAGCCGCTGGGGCACCCAAGCCCCGTTTTCCAACATCACCTTGGACTGGACGGTGCCGGACGACCTTGCGGAACTTCCGGCCATTGTCGGCGGCCGTGAGATGCCATTCAAATACAAAGACTGCAAAAAAGAGATGGACATGGTCAATAGAGCCTTCATTGAGACCATGATTGAAGGGGACGCGGAGGGGCGCGGCTTCCAGTATCCCATTCCGACCTATTCCATCACGAAGGATTTCGACTGGTCCGAAACCGAGAACAACCGCCTCCTGTTTGAGATGACGGCCAAGTACGGCACACCCTATTTTTCCAACTACATCAACAGCGATATGGAGCCGAGCGACATCCGCAGCATGTGCTGCCGCCTGCGCCTCGACTTGCGCGAACTGCGCAAAAAATCGGGCGGTTTCTTCGGCAGCGGTGAGAGTACCGGTTCGGTCGGTGTAGTTACGCTCAATATGCCGCGCATTGCCTATTTAGCGGCCGATGAGAAGGATTTCTACCGCCGTCTTGACAAGATGATGGACATCGCCGCGCGCTCGCTCAGCATTAAACGCACCATCATCACGCGACTGCTCAACGAAGGGCTTTACCCCTATACCAAGCACTACCTCGGGAACTTCGAAAATCACTTCTCGACCATCGGTTTGGTCGGTATGAACGAGGCCTGCCTCAACGCCAAATGGGTTCACCAAAACCTCACCAATGATCAAGCGCAGCAGTTTACCAAGGATGTACTCAATCACATGCGTGAGCGGCTGGCCGATTATCAGGTCGAATACGGTGATCTGTATAATCTCGAGGCCTCTCCGGCTGAATCGACGACTTATCGGCTTGCCAAGCATGATGTGGCGCGTTATCCCGATATCATCACCGCCGCAGAACCCGGCTGCACACCTTATTACACCAACAGCTCGCATCTGCCCGTCGGCTACACCGAAGACATCTTCGAGGCGCTCGACATCCAGGACGAATTGCAAACACTGTATACCTCGGGAACGGTCTTCCACGCGTTCATAGGCGAAAAACTGCCCGGCTGGCAGGCCGCTGCCGCTTTGGTCAAAAAGATCGCCGAGAATTATAAACTCCCTTATTACACCCTCTCGCCGACTTATTCGGTTTGCCGCACCCACGGTTATCTCGAGGGCGAGCAGTTCGAATGCCCCGAATGCGGCGAAAAGACCGAGGTTTACAGCCGCATCACCGGCTATTACCGCCCGGTGCAGAACTGGAACGACGGCAAGACGCAGGAGTTCAAGGATCGCAAGCTCTATGATGTCAAGACCTCCAAGCTCAAGACCGAGGGCAGGGCGCCGAGAGCGGCAGAAACGCCCCAAGCAGCGGTCGACTGCACAGACGACTCGATTCTGCTGTTCGCAACAAAAACCTGCCCCAACTGCAAAATTGCCGCCGCACTGCTTGATAAAGCGGGCATCCCGTACGAAAAGCTTTATGTCGAGGAAAACGGACAAAAAGCAAAGGACCTCGGCTTAAAACAAGCCCCGGCGCTGTTAGTAACCAAAGAGGGCAAAACCGACCGCTACCTCAACGTCTCCGAAATCAAAAGATACCTCGGTGCTTAATTAGATAGTAAAACGAAACGCATGGAGCCGATCTCGGTTCCGTGCGTTTCATCGGTTAAAACTTCGAACCTTATTTCGAAAGGATTACATAACCATGCATGACATCATCATCATCGGCGGAGGGCCTGCCGGACTCACGGCGGCCATTTACGCCCGACGCGCGAATAAAAGCGTCCTCATCCTCGAAAAAGACGGCTTCGGCGGTCAGATGACACACTCCCCGAAAATCGAGAATTTTCCCGGCTTCACCAGTATCAGCGGCAACGAGCTTGCGGACAAGATGGTGGATCAGGCGATGGCACTCGGCGCGGATATCGAGATCGAAGAAGCGCTCGAAATCACCGTTAACGGCGATAAAAAAGTTGTCAAGACCGATTTCGGCACCCACGAGTGCAGTTGTATTATCACGGCAATGGGCGCCAAACATCGGCTGCTCGGCGCACCGGGTGAGGACAAATTCATCGGTGACGGCATCTCGTTCTGCGCGGTTTGTGACGGTGCATTTTATGCCGGAAAACGAGTGGCAGTCATCGGCGGCGGCAATTCCGCTTTACAGGAAGCCGTTTTGTTATCGGAACTCTGCACCGAAGTGACCATAATCCAAAACCTCGACTTTTTGACCGGTGAAGAGAAGCTTCAGGAATCCGTCCGATGCAAATCGAACATTAAAATCATCCTCGGCACGGTTATCAAGGAGTTTTTCGGAAAAAATGAGTTCGAAGGTCTGATCACGCACCGCGAATCGGACGGCTTTGAAGAAACCCTCAAATTCGACGGCGCTTTCGTCGCCATCGGCCTCGCACCCGAAAACGGCATCGTCAAAAACTTCACCAAGCTCGACAAGGCGGGATATGTTCTCTCCGACGAGAATTGCCTGACCGACGACGAGGGGATTTTCGTCGCCGGCGATTGCCGCACCAAGCGCATCCGCCAGATCACAACCGCAGCGGCGGACGGCGCAACCGCGGCATTGGCCGCCTGTCGGTATCTCGACCGCCCGAAAGAATGCGCAATCAAGTAATAAAGGAGTAATCGTTTGAATCTGCCGTACGCCGATCTGCATATCCATTCGCTCTATTCCGACGGGACGATGTCCCCCAAGGAAATTCTCGACGAGGCGATGAAAAACGGCGTCGGTCTGCTCGCAGTTGCCGACCACGATATTTTGAAAGGGTCTTCCGAGATGAAGACCCTTTCTATGCTTTCACCGGTTAAATGTATTCCCGCAGTTGAAATCGACGCGTTTGACCACGGTGAAAATGTCCATATTCTGGCCTACGACCCTGATTTTGCGAACGCCGAATTCGTCCGTTTTATCGCAGAGACCAGGCAAAAACTCGAAGCCATCAGCGACCGGTTGATCGAGCGAATGCAGCAGTCCATCCCGGAGGTCTCTTTGGAGGAGTTTCACCGATACAAAGCTCCGCCGTCCGGCGGCGGTTGGAAAGCCCTGCATTATCTTCTGTCAAAGGGACTTACAACCGAGTTAATGGACGGCGTTAAGTTTTATCCGCAGTTCGGCTGTACCTACGAGGAAAGCGGTTATGCCACTGTTGCCGAGGTCTGCCGCGTCATCCATGCGGCAAGCGGAAAAGCGGTGTTGGCGCATCCGGGCGTGTACCGGTTTGAAGAACTTTTGATGACAGAGCTCGAACAGTTCGTTTCCGACGGAATCGACGGGCTCGAGTGCTATTACCCCAAGCACAGCACGGAATTGACCGAGCAGTGTCTGACTTTTTGCCGTCAGCGCGGTTTGATGATCACCGCCGGTTCGGATTGTCATGGTACCTTTACCGGTGCACCAATCGGCTCGACCAAAACCCCGATTTCGTCATTGCAACTTACAAATTTGGTAAAAAACGCTTGACAAGGCGCTTTCACCTGTGCTACTATAACTCCGGCAGCGAGACCTATGGGGATCGCCGACTATTATGATTTTAACCGAAGGGGGCTTTTAAATGAAAGACACGATGAATTTCGGCCACACAAATTTCATGACAAATGCCTGCCTCGGAAATTGAGATAAGACGATAGCTACACATATCGTACAATCCCGATCCGCAGTTGCAAGCTGCGGATTTTTTCGTGTCTGTGTGGCCGAATCGTGTTTTTGAACACAAACGGCAGGCCCGAAGGGGAAATAAAACCAATGCAAGACGTCCGTTTATATCTTAACGGATTTATCCAACCGAGCGAAAACCCGAAAATCATTTCAGACGAGAAAACCCTTGCGCGTGTGACTGCTGTACACCGCGAGCGGTATGAAATTATCTGCGAAAACGGCGAGACCTTTGCGCGGCTGAAAGGTGGCCTGTTCTTCGGAAAAGACACGCTCTATCCGACAGTCGGCGATTTCGTCACCATCGTCTACAATGAACTCGGCGATTCTCTGATCACCGAAACACTCCCGCGTAAGACGTTTTTTTCCCGAGCCGATCCCGATCCGGTCAAACCCGCTCAGGCCGTTGCGGCGAATTTCGATTATGTATTCATCCTCAGCTCACAAAACCGAAATTTTAACCTTGCACGGCTCGAACGCTATCTCACGCTGGCCTACCACAGCGGAGCGATACCGGTTATCATACTCACCAAAGCTGATCTCTGCGACAATCCCGAAGAGCACATCGAAGCCGTCAGCGAAATTGCATTCGGCGTTCCGGTGCATTCGGTCAGCGCCGTCACCGGTGAGGGGATGGATGCTCTGGACGAATACCTGAAACCGGGTAAAATGATCGTCTTTCTCGGTTCCTCCGGGGTGGGCAAATCTTCACTGATCAACGCGCTGGCGGGTGAAGAACTGATGGAAACCGGCGAAATTCGCGAAGACGACGACCGGGGCAGGCACACGACCACTCACCGCCAGTTGATGCTACTAAAGAGTGGCGTCATGGTCATTGACACACCCGGCATGCGCACCATGGGCATGTCCGACGCCACCGACGGTCTTTCGGGGTCGTTTTCGGATGTTGAGGCATTTCTCGGGAAATGCCGCTTCACCGATTGCAAACACCACAGCGAACCCGGCTGTGCCATCCGTGAGGCAATCCGATCCGGTAAATTGACGCAGGAGCGCTGGGAGAGCTTTGAACGCTTGAAGCGCGAAACCGGTTACGGCGAGCGCAAAGCCCGACTGACCGCCAACCGCTACCAAAAAGACGCCGAGCGTGAAAAGCTGGATCGCTTGAAAAGCAAGGATAAGAGCAGGGGGGACGACGACCGATGGATTTGAATTTAAGTTATATCCCACTTGTATCAAACAACCCGGAGCAGTTCGCAATTTTTTGTGAACTGCTCCGGGAATACGACGCCGAGATTGATATCGGGAAGCGACCGGAACCGCTCAGTATGGAGCGTATTCAAAAAATCGCGCTGTATATTCTCAGATGTGCCGACCGAGCAGACAGCTGGTTGGAATTACTTTATGCGCAGGGCAACCCCGTCGGTTTCCTGTTTTATGAGGTTGACGACGGGTCTTACGGCGCGCCCGAAACCCTCGGTTACGGTTTCATCCGCGAGTTCTATATTCGCCCCGGATACCGCAGACACGGCTTCGGAAGCAGAAGCTTTGCAAAAATCGAAGACACCTTTCGAAAACATGGTGTAAAGCAGATGTGGCTTACATGCGATACCGAAGCAGGCGCGCCGTTCTGGCGTTCTCTCGGCTTTAATAATACCGAAAAACGCTGTCAGAAAAACAATATCAACATCTATGTAAAGCCGATTGGATTTACACGCGCGGAAAAAGAACTGTCCCATTTCGGCGCTCATTTCAACGAAATTCAAGAGCTTCAAGCCAAAGACGGCGTGTTTGTCTATCGTGTTAAGGGCGAAATACCATGCGTTTTAAAGTGTTTTGAAAAAGACGAACACAAGCGCGAGATCAAAAATTATCATCTGCTGCAATTCCTTGGTATCAAAACCATCAAAGTGATTGATAACAGTCAAAATGCGTTTTTAATGGAGGATATCACCGCGAGTCCGACTTATCGGCTTGCGACAAGAGTGGACATGGACGATCCCGACATCATGCGGGCATTGGCAAAGTGGTACCGTAAACTACATATAAAGGGCAGGGCATATATGCGTGATTACCCTACGGAGCTGTTTTGCGAGACCGACGACATCACCCTCGAAAATATCCGCATGGTCAAAGAAAAGACCCAAACCGCAAACGAACCGGTCTGGGCTCTGCTCGAAGATAACTTCTCAAAACTGCGCGAGCTGATCGATAATATGCCGAAAACGCTGACCTACAACGACTTTTACTACACCAACATGATTGTTGCAAAAGATCATTGCGAGGCGTTTATGTTCGACTACAATCTGCTCGGAATGGGTTTTGCCTGCGCCGATCTCGTCAATGTCACCTACGAGATTTCCGAACCCGCAAAATCGGCGTTCTTAGCTGAATACGGTGAATATGACCTCAAAGAGATGTCGCTTGTCAAGATCACCGGAACGCTGTTTGCGCTGATCACCGCCTGCCGACGTTCCGTTTTTCCCGATTGGGCAAAAGGAGAATTGCAAACGCTGTTCGGCGGGGGTATTGATACCGCATTTAAAGCTTTAATAATGGAGTCACTTGAAAACCAAGATAAAAAATAACGATAAGTATAGTGAAGCACTTGAAAAACAAGACGAGGATAAAAGGTAAGTGGCTTCATTCTAATTTCACTGTAATGGTTGTGCGCAAAAAAGTTGCCGTGAAATAAAAAGTTGAATACTCAAAATAAATCAAAAAGCCCCGTTGCCATACCACTCAGGATACGGTATCGGGGCAATTTTTTGTCATTACAGGGTTTATAAAAACTTCTGAATGGCCTGTTTAAATTCTTCAATTGCTGAAGTATCGCCCTCTTTTACGGCATGCGTAATACAGTGTGAGATGTGTTCGCTGATAATCTCTTTTCCCAGTCCGTTCAGTGCGGACTTAGATGCCGAAAGCTGCATCAGAATCGCCGAACAGTCCTCATCGGCTTCCATCAACCGTTTTACATATTCCAAATGTCCGATGATCCGTGAAAGACGGCTGATTTGACGCCGTTTCTCCCGCGGGTTATGAACATGACTGTGTGTATGACACTGTACTTCAACTTGCCCGATTTCGTTTTTATCTGTAAGTATAGACGCACAATCCGGCCGTTGTGCCGCTTGCTCCTGTTTGGTGAACGTCTGTTCCTGATGATGCTTGTGCGGATGATCGTTTTCGTGCATATACCCCATCCTTTTCCCGCCTTCTCAAAAATAACGGTAACAGTATATCAGTAAAATTAATATTTCGCAAGTTCCCCGAGAGGTTATTTGCATAAAATGACCCCCCCGGGAGCTTCACAAGTCGGCTTTTTTCGGTTATCATGTCCTAGTTCAGCAAAGCTGCACGAAGGGAACGACACCATGCTGAAAAATACCGTTAACCGGATGAATAAAAAAAAGAAACTGTTGCTCATCTGTATGGCGGCTTTTTTGTTGCTGTTGATTTGGGCGTGTGTTTTTGTCGGTTCTTCCCGTATGTCGTTGGGTCAGGCAGTTACAGCATTGATTCAGAGGGGCGACCCGACCAATATCAGAATTATCTGGAATATCCGTATTCCGCGTGTCCTTGCCGCCATTATCGCCGGGGCAGGACTCTCTGTCTCCGGTTTGGTGATGCAAACCAACCTGAACAACGCCATGGCGTCCCCGTCAACATTAGGCGTTTCCAATGCGGCTGTATTTGGAGCAAATTTATCCATCATCGCTTTTGCCGGGGGCTTTCTGTCAACGGGCAACAATCTGTCGAGTTATACAATCGGTGCAAATCCGTATGCGACATCACTGATGGCTTTTCTTTTTTCGACCATATCGATTCTGTTTATTTTGGCGCTTTGCAAGATAAAATCATTTTCGCCCAATGTGGTTGTCCTTTCCGGAATCGCCATAGGCGCCGTTTGGACTGCCGCAACCACAGTTTTACAGTTTTATGCGACCGATGTTGGCCTGTCTGCGGCGGTGATATGGAATTTCGGAGATTTAGGCAGAGCTACATATCAATCGGATTTTATCATGTTTACGATTGTGGCAATCGGCATTGTTTATTTTTTGTTCATGAGCTGGCGATACAACGCCTTGCTGAGCGGTGACGCTGCGGCAAAAAGCATGGGCATCCATGTAGACGGTCTTCGTTTTGCGTCGCTGCTGATCGCATCACTGATCACGGCGGTCTGTGTTTCTTACCTCGGAATCATCGGATTCGTCGGAATCATCTGCCCGCATGTGACGAAAAAAATCCTGGGGCAGGACCATCGCTTTTCTGTGCCGGGATCGGCGCTTTGCGGCAGTATTCTGCTTGTTCTTGCGGATACAGTGTCAAGGAGCATGGGAAACGGATCTGCCCTTCCCGCAGGGGCGATCACTTCTTTGCTGGGGGCACCGTTTTTCATCGCAATCATCTTCTCGGGGAGCCGCCATGATTGAAATAAAAAATCTCTCTTTCCGTTACACAAAACGTTCGCCTTACGTTCTCAAAGATATAACGATGAATTTACAAGCAGGGGAAATCGGCATATTGCTGGGGAAAAACGGAGCGGGCAAAACAACGCTTTTTAAAAATATTTGGGAATCAACAACCCGGACAGC
>CAZTDA010000057.1:0-8685 GCA_964612155.1 uncultured Eubacteriales bacterium
TATTCAGGCGATGAAGGCCTGCGCCGAGATGGGGAAAACCGAAGAACTCGTTGCCTATCTTGACCGCCTTGAGACCGATTTGACCATGGTCGACACGGTGGTCAAGACCGGCAACGTGATGCTCGACGCGATTTTAAACAGCAAGCTCTCGTTGGCGCAAAAGCGCGGGATTACGGTCAATGTCAAAGCGTCGGTGCCGCAGAACTTGACGATTGCCGATGTGGATTTGTGTGTGATTCTCGGCAACCTGCTCGACAACGCCATGGAGGCCTGCGCGTTGTCGGATGGGGAAAATCCCGAAAAATTCACCCCGTTTATCCGCATTTATATCGGCATGAAAAACACGCAGCTCTATCTGTCCGTGACCAACTCGTCGCTGACTCCCGCAAAAAAAACCGGGACAGGCTTTGTCTCCGTCAAAGGCGGCGGACACGGGTTTGGCCTTTCACGGGTGGAAAAAATCTGCGCACGGTACGGCGGCTATTTCAAACGTAACGCGGAGCAGGGGGCTTTTACGGCGGAAATTTTGCTCCCGCAGTGACAATTGGTGGTCAAAAATTCGCTTTTCGTGTTTGTTTTCACACGAGAGCGATTTTTCTTTGTAGGATGTTCCCATAACAAAGCCGCCGATCATATGGCTTTGAACCCGTTGACTGTCATCCTGATAAAGGTGGAAGGATGTCGGCGCCACGGAAGGAGGAAGACAACTTGGCAAAACAACCAAAAGAGCCAAAAATTAAACCGACTTATTCGGTTTTATCCAACTGCGCCTATCTGCTAAGCACCCAGTGGAAAGTCGCCAGAGCATCTTTAATCATTTTTATCATTCAAATTCCGATTGCAATCGGTGTCCAGTACCTTGGCATCTATCTGCCCAAACTTGCGGTCGCCGAGGTGTTGGCGAACACACCCATCGCGAAGATTGCGCTCCAAATCGGCTTGATCGTCGGCGCACTGTTGATATTAAACACCACCGACAAGATGATGAACACGGTAAACGAAGGGCATGTCTGGGCATTTACGATGTCGGTGACCAAAAAGACCTTCGAAAAAGTTATTACAGCCGATTATGAAAACATCGAATCCAAAAAGTTTAATACGCTCAGTGAGCGTGCACAAAGAGCATTATGGATAAACGGCATGAGCTCTAATATGACTAAGATGGCGCAGGCCTGCACTGAGATTATTCGAAATTTGCTCGGTTATATCTTATTCGGCGCAATTCTCTCGGTTGTCAATCCGTGGCTCGTGGTGTTTTTAACAGCGGCACCGTTTATTAATTACTACTTTAACAGCAGATACCACAAATTTGAATACGCAAACAAAAACCAATGGGCGGATATCGATCGTAAACTCACTTACATCGCAAAACGCCCCGGTGATTTCAGCGTCGCAAAAGATATCCGCATCTACGGTATCAACGAGTGGTTTAAACGCGCTTATAAGTTGCTCATCGATGAGCGTTTAAAGTGGGATAAAAAGCTATTTCGCAAAGGGCTTGCAATCGTCTTCTCCGATCTGATTATCATCCTGCTGCGCGACGGATTCGCCTATTTCGTCTTAATCAAAATGGTCCTTGCCAACGAGATTATGGTCGATAACTTTATTCTGTATTTCGCGGCGGTCGGCACATTTGCCACCTGGATCGGGGGCATCGCCGCCAACTTGGAACAAATCAATACCACCAGCTTGAAAATTTGCGACCTTCGCGACTTTTTAAACTATCCCGACAAATCCAACAAAACTGCACCGCGACTCATTGATTTTGACCCGACTGCGCCCTGTGAAATTGAAGTGAAAAATCTCAGCTATCGATATGAAGGAGCGGAAAACGAAACCTTAAAAATGCTCAATTTTAAAATCGCTCCGGGGGAAAAGATCGCCGTTGTCGGTTTGAACGGAGCGGGCAAGACCACACTGATCAAAAACCTCTGCGGTCTGTATACGCCGACAAGCGGTGACATCCTGCTGAACGGCAAAAAAAGCAGTGAATTCCACATTGAGGACTATTTCCGGTTTTTCACCGCTTCGTTTCAGGATATCAAGTTTTTCGCTTTTTCAATTGCCGAAGCCGTTGCCTGCTGCGGGACGGGGGATATCGATTACGCGAAGGTCGAGGACTGCTTGAGAACAGCGGGGCTTTGGGAAAAAGTCAGCACCCTGCCGAATCAGGAAAAGACCTTGCTCAACAAGCAAGTCAACGAAGACGCGGTCGAGCTCTCGGGCGGTGAATTCCAAAAACTCGCACTGGCCCGTGCCATCTACCGACCCGCGCCTGTGTTGATTTTGGACGAACCGACTTCCGCGCTCGATCCCATTGCCGAGAGCGAGTTGTATTCTCGCTACAGCGAACTGACTAAGGGCAGAACCGCAATCTACATAAGCCATCGGCTGGCTTCCACCCGCTTCTGCGACCGGATTTTATATCTCGAAAACGGTGAAATCGCCGAAGTCGGCACCCATGACGAACTGCTTGCAAAGGGCGGAAAGTACGCCGATTTATTTAAGATTCAGAGCCATTATTACAAAGAAAAAGTCGGAGGTGAAGCGGTATGAAAAATTCAAAAACCAATAAAGAGCATTTCAAAACAACTTGGCAGGGAGTGAAATGGCTTTATCAATTGGATAAGGGCTATACGATATCGCTGTTCTTTGGCGCTTTTCTCGCCGCTGTCATCCCGTTCATTCCGATCTATTTTTCGGCGCTGATCATCGATGAGCTGGTAGGCGCAAAAGACATAACACGTTTGATAACGCTCGTAGCACTAACAGTCGGGTTATCGTTTGTGTTGTGGATGATTCGCAATCTGCTGAGCCGCTATAACGATCTTCGTTTCAATTATATGTGGTTGAACGAACAGCGGGCGTTTTCGAACAAGACCATGCACATGGATTATGAACATCTTGAAGATCGAGAAGTATTTCTGCTTCGTGAACGGCTGAAAGTCGAATCCCAGACCGGATATAACGTCTATTATTTGCGGACGGGAATCCGGAGTTTAATCGGCAATTTGACCAAAATCATTTCTTCTGTCGTTCTGACACTTGGTTTGTTCGTAACACCCTCAACAAAGGGATGGATGAAGGGTTCTTTTGTGCTTTTGGTACTGGCGGTGGTGGGTGCGGGGTTATTTTCTTCGGCAAAAGCGCAAAACATCTTCCGCAAATTTTTCAGAGATGCGGCAAAAGATAACGCCATGTTTAACTTTATCGAAGAATACTTTAATAACTATAACAACGGCAAAGATCTTCGCATTTTTAATATGGGTAAATTTATCGTCGAATCCCAAGGTCAGTATTTAGACATTATGGGGCGTGGAATGTTGAACGGTATGAGAAAAAAAGCGGGTTATGACGCGCTTGTGGTTTTCGCCGACCATATTCTGCGGTACGGCACTTATCTGTTCACCATCTATGCCTGTATTTCCGGCGGTATCTCCATCGGCTCGATTGCCAAATACGTCTCCTGCGTGGTGCTGCTGATCTCCGGCTTAAGTTCGATTGTCGTGGACATTTTCATGTTGCTAAATAATACGGAATACATGAAACGTTATTTCGGGTTCTTTAAAATCGAAGATAAGATGTACCACGGTACATTGACCACCGAGAAGCGCGACGATAACCAGTTTGAAATCGAATTTCATAATGTCAGTTTCAAATATCCCAACACCGATTTTTACGCGATTCAAAACTTGAATTTAAAGCTGCATATCGGCGAAAAACTGGCGGTGGTCGGCATGAACGGGAGCGGCAAAACGACTATGATAAAATTGTTATGCCGTCTTTACGACCCCACCGAGGGCGAGATTACGTTGAATGGCATCGATATTAAAAAGTATGATTATCAAGAGTACATGCGCATTTTCGGCGTCGTCTTTCAGGACTTCAACCTATTCGCATTTTCACTCGGTCAGAATGTCGCCGCTGATGTCGATTATGACAAGAGAAAAGTGACCGATTGTTGCAAAGAAGCCGGTCTTACGCTGAACCACCTGACCCCCGAAACTTATCTTTATAAAAACTTCGACGAAAGCGGCGTCGAGATTTCGGGCGGCGAGGCGCAAAAAATCGCGCTTGCCAGAGCGCTATACAAAGATGCGCCGTTCATCGTCCTCGACGAGCCGACCGCAGCGCTTGACCCGGTTGCCGAATACGAGATTTATTCCACCTTTAATCAAATTGTCGGTGAAAAGACGGCCATTTATATCAGCCACCGCCTTTCAAGCTGCCGCTTCTGCGACGACATCGCCGTGTTTGACAAAGGTCGTCTTGTTCAACGCGGCAGCCACGATGCATTGCTTACAGATCCAAACGGAAAGTATTGCGAGTTGTGGAACGCACAAGCCCAGTATTACGCGTAATAAGCACGCAAATTTCATAGTTAACAGTTTGCAGTTAAAAGTGTGCAGTGACATCTCCGGAGAATATTATCCGTTTTGCGAAGCAAAACACCGCCGTTGTTCACTTTTAACTGACAACTGTTCACTAAGATCAGAACGATGCATTATTGGTATTAAGTCATGATTTTATAAAGATTTTTCACTTTTTTATTACATTCTATTTAACTTTATAAACATGGTTGACATCCGAGATTGCCTATGTTATCATACGCCTGTGAACGGGAGGTTCCCGTATTTGGGAATTCCCGCACAAAAAATTAAATATTTTCGCAGCACGGTTCCAAACAGCGTTTTGGATCAGAGGGAAGTTCGGTGAAAATCCGTCGCAACCACCATTACCGTAATTGAGAGATTTTAAATCTTTCATCAGTCGGATGACTTGCCGTGCACGCGTCGGTCACCGGTATATGCCGGAACATTTTTGGGTACGAAAAGTGCAGCCGTTTTAAGAGTTTTATACGGGTTACCGTGTGTATTACGGCTGTGCAGACAAAACCGTGTGAATTCATTAGAGCAGTTGCGCTTTTATCGTTTTTCGGGCGATAGGGGCGTTTTTAATTTTCTAATCGCCTATTGAAATCGGATACATGCGTTAAGCATTGTATAACGCATTATCATAAATCGAACCAAAACAAGGAGAGACAACCATGAAATTCAAAAAAGCAATCGTATTGATTCTGACATTGTCCATGATGCTGTCCGTATTCGGCCTTACGGCGTTTGCGGCGGACGAATCGGCCAAAATCTATGTCACCATCGTCGACAAAACCGGCGCGGCTGTGCTTGCGCAGGAACCCATCACCGTCACCGACACCGATAAGGACGGAAAATTGACCATCGATGACGCGCTGTATTTGGCGCACGAGGGCAAGTTCACCGGCGGCGCAGCCAAGGGTTATGCCACCAAAGCCGGCGAATACGGCCTTTCCATCACCAAACTCTGGGGCACCGAAAACGGCAGCGGTTTCGGTTATTATTTGAACAATAAATCCGCAATGAGTCTGACTGACACCGTAAAAGTTGGTGACTTTTTAACCGCTTACCTGTATACCGATACGACGAATTTCTCCGATACCTACACCTATTTCAACGTCAACACCGTTGAGACCAAGGCCGGCACAGAGATTGCATTAACACTGTCTGCCGCCGCATTCGACGCCGATTTCAAACCGATTGTCAAGCCGGTCAAGGATGCCACCATCACTGTCAATGGCACTGCGACAACCTATAAAACCGATGTCAACGGCAAAGTCACCCTTAAAATTGAAACCACGGGCAAAGCGATTATCAGCGCAAAAGCCACATCAATGACAATTGTTGCACCGGTCTGTGTCGCCACAATTGCAGCCGCCGATACCTCCACGACTTCCACGACCTCTGCTTCTTCCGAAGTCACCGTTCCCAATACCGGTGCTGCTTCCAACCCGATCTTCTTTGCGATGATCGCACTGGCTGTCGCTGCCGGCATCGCAGTGATTGCGTTCCCCAAAAAAGTCAATGAGAAGTAAGTTCTTTGCCGTTCTCGGCTGCTGTCTGTTGATGTTCGCATGCTTCTCAGACGCGGCAACCGTTTCGGCACAGAATCAAGGCAATACCGTCGGCGAGGTGAAAACCCTCGCCGACGATATTGTCGCGTTTAAAGAAGCCGAATCCGGTGTCATCACGATTCAGAAATGGATCGACACAGGTCTCACACAAAACGCAGGAGAGACCTCAGAGTGGTACATCATGGCGCTCAGCCAAACCGGTGAGACCTACAATTATTCAACTTATATTAATGCTTTAAAAGTGTATATCGACGATAACACTTTTTCAAATGCCACAAATCTTCAAAAATACGCGCTTGCTTTCATTGCGGCGGGCAGAGCGGACGACGGGTTTGTCACCAAAGCAATCGATGAGACCATCGGAAAACAGGGCATTATGAGCTGGATTTACGGACTGCATCTGCTCAACAACAGTTGCAATAGTGCGAATTATACATCCGATACAATCATCGAGCAGATATTGGCGCTGCGTCTTTCCGACGGCGGATGGGCGTTGTACGGTGAATACTCCGACATTGACGTAACCGCTACGGCGATACAAGCACTTGCCCCGCATTATGCCGAAAATGAATCGGTCAAAGCCGCTGTAGATCAAGCGCTTGATTTTCTCGGGGCAAAGCAGTTGGAAGACGGCGGATATGAGAGTTTCGGAGCCGGTAATCCCGAGAGTACCGCACAAGTGATCATCGCTTTATCCGCACTCGGAATCGACTGCACCAAAGACGCCCGATTTGTTAAAAACGGAAATTTGATTGACGGCATGGTCAAATATCGCCTTGCCGACGGCAGTTTTTCGCACCTTCTCGACGGGAATTCGAATCACAGCGCTACCGTACAAGTTTATGATGCGCTCGTCTCCATACAACGCCAGCAAAAAGGCCTCGGCCCGCTGTTTGTTTTCGATTCGCCGACACAGACCGAGATTCACGAAACAACGCCCGATTCCACACAAAAAACGGATTATAAGTTTTGGGTCACCATCTCGGCTGCGGGGCTCGGAATCGCGATATGTCTGGTGTTGGTGCTCACCAAAAAGACCCATTTTAAGAATTACTTAGCGGTCATTTTAGCAGTCGCCGCCGCAATTGCATTTGTGCAGCTGACGAATTTCAGTGCGGCGGGCGATTATTATCACGGGAAAGACAAAGAAAAAGGCGAAATAATCGGCACGGTGACGATGACGATCCGATGTGATACCATTGTCGGGAAATCCGATTCAAAATACATCCCCGCCGACGGCGTGATTTTACCCGTAACCAAGTTTGACATTGAAAAAGGCAAAACTGCCTATGATATTCTGATTGAAGCAGCTCGCAAATTCGATATTCAAATTGAAAACGACGGTACGAATGACTTGGCCTATATCTCCGGCATCAATTACTTATACGAATATCAATTCGGAGATTTGTCGGGTTGGATATATCATATCAACGGCACTGCGCAGTCGGTCGGCTGCGGAGAATTTGCACTATCCGACGGAGATGTGATAGAATGGCTGTACACCTGCGCGCTGGGTGACGACCTCGGCTGAAAGGGGACGCCTGATTGAAGGACTTTGCGGATTATAACCCCATTGCAATATTTATTTATTTCCTCGCAGCCGCGGGTTTTGCGATGTTCACCGCCGACCCGGTGATTCTCGCTATATCGCTCGCGGGTTCGGTGTTATTTTTTATCTTCCGAAACGGCCACAAGGAACTCCGTTCACATTTGTTTTTTTTGATTTTATTTCTTGTGATGTCCCTAATCAATCCGCTGTTTAACCACAACGGCGTGACCGTACTGTTCGTGATGAACGATAACCCCGTGACGTTGGAGGCATTTTATTACGGCATCGCTTCGTCGGCCATGATTGTATCGATATTATATTGGTTTCGCTCATTCACACAGATCATGACCGGTGATAAGTTGCTATATCTTTTCGGTTCGGCGGCTCCCAAACTCTCCTTGATTTTATCAATGGCATTGCGTTATATCCCGTTATTCGGAAAGCAATCTAAAAAGACCGATTCGGCACAAAAAGCGCTTGGTTTATATAAGGATGACAACATCGTCGACAGGGTTCGCGGCGGCACACGGGTGTTCTCGGTCATGGTGACCTGGGCGCTCGAAAACGGCATCATCACCGCCGACAGCATGACGGCGCGCGGTTACGCAACGAGACGGCGTACCTTTTTTGCACTGTATAAGTTTAGAAAAAACGATTTGGTTCTTATATTGATTTCGTTGGGATTATTAGTTGTTTCGGCCGTCGGAATGGGTCTTGGTGTGACCTCATTTGAATATTATCCCGCCATTCAATCCGCGCCCGTCACGGCTGCCTCGATTTTCACCTATGCCGCATACGGACTGCTTGCGTTTATACCCACGATCTTCGAAGCGGAGGAAGGACTCAAATGGAAATACTTGCTGTCAAGGACCTGAGCTTTACTTATCCGCTTTGTACCCAAAAAGCGCTTAACAAGGTATCTTTTACGGTAGAAAAAGGCGATTTTACGGTGGTCTGCGGTGCGACCGGCAGCGGCAAAACAACGTTGCTGCGCATGTTAAAACGCGAGTTGACCCCGCTGGGTGAAAAAACCGGAGAAATCGCTTATAATGGTACACTCCTTGAAAAGTTGGACGAAAAGACCTCCGCCTGTAAAATCGGCTTTGTGATGCAGCGCCCCGAGCAGCAGCTGGTGACCGACAAGGTCTGGCATGAGCTTGCCTTCGGACTTGAAAGCCTTGGCCTGAAA
>CAZTDA010000058.1:0-8661 GCA_964612155.1 uncultured Eubacteriales bacterium
CACCAATTTATAATTGATGAACATTTTCGTTTCGCCGGTAGACAGATACACATCAATATAATCATCTGTATTTTTTACATCGTAAAAATAATCCTCGGAATATTTGCCCCAGCTGATGATTTCCTCATCGGTATTAATATCATACCCCTCCGGTGCTGTCAGTCTTATTCCCGCTTCGGTGTTGGTATAAGTCCGCCCGTCCCAAACGCCCCGCGCCGGAACCGTTTCTTTGGCGCAGCCCAAAAGACCGCCAGCCAATAAAACGAAAATAAGCAATCCGCAAACAAGCTTTTTCATGTTTTCCCTCCCTTTATTATGGAAAATAATACTCCTGTTTCTAACTTTTGTCAATATCGGGCTCTGTTACTCAACTCACACCCGCCGTATCGAAAAAGGTCAGATACGCCTTTACTTCCTCATCGCTATTACCGGTAATTTCAATGAAAACGGTTACTTTTCCCGGAGTAACTCGATAACAGAGCAATCGGTAAAAAGTGCCCATGTTTTCCAGCGTAAAATTGCAGCATAAATACGTTTCTCCGCATAACATGAACTCAACGTCATCGCCATATACGATGTCAAACCACGTATCCATATTGTTATATAAATTGTATCTGGTATTTTGGGTCTTGTATTGCTTTAATTTCTGCTTGGCGGTCGGATTGGCGGATGGGTCAACCAAATACTCTATAATCATTTTAGAGTAACTGCCCGAAGTATTGTCTTCGATATAAATATCATAATATCTCTGTTTGTTTTGCAGATCATTATAATAATCATCGTTTAAACAAAGCCATTTGATTAATTCCGCATCGGTATCGATGTGATACCTCTCCGGCACCGTCAATCGAATGCCCATTTCTGAGTTGGTATAGGTTTGCCCGTCCCAAATACCCCGTACCGGAATCTTGCTGTCGATCGACTGTGAGCAGCCCATAACGCTGCCTGCCAGCATAACACAGATCATCATTCCGCATACAAACATTTTCATGTTTCGTTACTCCTTTCAAAATATTTGCTCTGCATAGATTAATTAATCTCAGGCAGCCAAAACACCCTTTCAATCCACCAGTAGATTTCTTTGAACGCACCGGCATTCACGGCTTCCGCATTAAAAAACGCCAGCATTTCATCGGCCTTTTTCTTGTTTTCAGCTTCGATTTGTATGTAGACCCACCCTTTCTTCGGAATATATCTGAAGCACCAAAGGCGATAACCGATTTTTTCGCCCTCAAATGTAATGCCGAGACAGCGATAGGTCTGCCCGCATAGCACTTTTTCAAACTTTTCCGAAGAAACTACTATTCGATCTTTACCGAGTTGCTTTTGCGTATAATTTGCTTGTGTGATATTGATATATTGCTCGGCGGAACAATTAAAATCAAGCACCATATATACCGCATACAGTTTCGAGTTCCCGCTCCCGATCTGCATGTCGAAATAGTTCGTCTCTTTTTTCACATGTTTATAAGTATCTTCCGGGTAATCATACATTTTAATTAATTCCGCATCCGTGTAAATTTTATATTCTTGCGGAACTGTCAGTGAAATACCCGCTTCTTCGTTGGTGAATGTTCGATCTTCCCAAACCCCCCGCCCCGGGAGTTCGTCGCGCGTTACCCGTCCGACAAACCAAATCACACATGCTATTACAGAGAAGAAGATCAACCAAAAGCGAAACTCTTTCATATGTTTTATCCTCCGCAACGCCTTTGTAAAATTATACCTTGATTTGCAATATTTGTCAATAAGAACATTAATCAAACAAACAAAAAGCCCCTCTTTTGCAAGAGAGACCATTTGATGATTTGTTTGACAGATCTGTCACTGTTCACTGTGAACTGTCAACTGTTAACTTTATAATTCAGCACTACCTCAAAATAATATCGTTCCTCGACGGGCCGTTGGAGATCATACCGATATGAATGCCGATATACTCCTCGGCAAATTCGATATAGCGTTTGCAGGCCTCGGGCAGTTCGCGGTAATCACGGATGCCCTTGATTTCGCATTTCCAGCCGGGGAATGTCTTATAGACCGGCTTGGCGCGTTTAAGCCGTACGGTATTGGGGAACTTGTCGGTGACAACGCCGTCGATCTCATAACCGACGCACACTTTTAATTCATCGAGATACCCGAGCACGTCGAGCACCGTGAAGGCGACTTTGGTTGCACCTTGCAGACGGCAGCCGTATTTCGATGCCACTAAATCCAGCCAACCGACCCGACGCGGTCTTCCGGTGGTTGCGCCGTATTCTCCGGCGTCGCCGCCTCTGCGCCGCAGTTCCTCGGCTTCGGTCCCGAACAGTTCGCTGACGAATTCGCCTCCGCCGACCGCACTCGAATAGGCCTTGACAACCGAGACGATCTCTTGAATCTCATACGGCGGAACGCCCGCACCGACCGTACCGTATCCGGCCAGGGTGTTCGACGAGGTGACCATCGGGTAGATGCCGAAATCGGGGTCTTTTAACGCGCCGAGCTGTCCTTCGAGCAAAATGGTCTTACCTGCGGCGCGCGCGTCGCATAAAAATTCAAAGGTATCCGCCACAAACGGGCGCAGCATCTCACGGTATTCAAGCAGCTTTGCAAACATCACGTCTTCATCGAGCGGCTCGTGGTTGTAAAGCCCGGTTAAAATGGCATTTTTCTGCGTCAGAATGCCGGAGATTTTTTCACGCAGTGCGCTTTCGTCGTCGTAGAGCTCGCTGACCTGAATACCGATTTTAGAATATTTATCGGCATAAAAAGGCGCAATGCCGCTCTTGGTCGAGCCGAACTGCTTCCCTGCTAACCGCGCTTCCTCGCACTCGTCAAATAAAATATGATAGGGCATTAAAACCTGCGTGCGGTCGGACACCAAAATTTTCGGATCAGGTACGCCGCGTTCGCGCAGAGTATTGAGTTCCTTGATAAACTTACCCGGGTCGAGCGCCACGCCGTTGCCGATGATGTTGGTCGTATGGTTATAAAACACGCCGGAGGGTAGCTGATGCAGCGCAAATTTGCCGTAGTCGTTGATGATCGTGTGACCGGCATTGCTGCCGCCCTGATATCGGATGACAACGTCGGAGTCGGCGGCCATCATGTCGGTGATTTTTCCCTTGCCCTCGTCTCCCCAGCAGGAGCCAACAATCGCTTTAATCATAGTGCACCATCCTAAAGTGTTATTTCGGCATTTGCAGCGCGGTCGTTTTGATATGTTGCAAGCAGCGGCTTGATAACCTCATTCAAATATTCGGTCACTTGATGCGCGCTGCGGCCGGTAAATTTTTCGGGTTTGCAGAGTGTGGTTAGCTGCTCGGCAGTCAAACCGAACGCAGGGTCGGCGGCGATGCGCTCCAAAAGATCGTTTTTCGCGCCTTCCTCCTTGACCGCTTTCGCGGCGGCCATCGAGTGGATGCGGATACGCTCGTGCAGTTCCTGACGGTTTCCGCCGCGCTTGACGGCATCCATCAGAATCGTCTCGGTCGCCATAAACGGCAGTTCGGCTTCGAGGTGTGCAGCGATGACTTTGGGATAGACCACCAGCCCGTCGCCGACATTGCGCAATAGTTCTAAAATCGCATCGGTCGCTAAAAAGCACTCGGAAATCGCCAAACGGCGGTTGGCTGAGTCGTCGAGCGTGCGCTCAAACCACTGCGCCGAGGCGGTCAAAGCCGGATTCAAGGCGTTGACCTCGACAAACCGCGCCAAAGAAGCCATGCGCTCGCTGCGCATCGGATTGCGCTTATAGGCCATCGCCGAAGAGCCGATCTGATTCTTTTCAAACGGCTCTTCGATCTCTTTCATATGCTGTAAAAGCCGAATATCGTTTGAAAATTTCGAAGCAGTCTGGGCGATGCCCGAGAGCACGTTCAGCACCCTGCTGTCGGTTTTGCGCGAATAGGTCTGCCCGGAAACCGGGACGCTCTTTTCAAAGCCGAGTTTTTGCGCAATCATGTCGTCCAGACGGCGGCATTTTGCGTCGTCGCCCTCAAAAAGTTCCAAAAAGCTGGCCTGCGTGCCGGTTGTGCCCTTGACGCCGCGCGGCAGCAGTGTACCCAACACGAACTCCAAATCAGTCAAATCCATGACCAGTTCGTTCATCCAAAGCGTGGCGCGTTTTCCGACGGTCGTTGGCTGCGCGGGCTGGAAATGCGTGAATGCCAATGTCGGCAGGTCTTTATATTGTTCGGCAAATCCGGCTAAAATGCGAATCGCATCAACCAACTTTGCGCGTAGTAAAACAAGTGCGTCGCGCATGATGAGGATGTCGGTATTGTCGCCGACATAACAAGAGGTCGCCCCCAAATGGATGATCGGCGCGGCCTTGGGACACTGCTTTCCGTAAGCCCAGACATGCGACATCACATCGTGGCGAACCTCTTTTTCTCTTGCTTCGGCCTCGGCAAAGTTCACGTCTTTTTCAAACGCCTTCAGCTCGTCGATCTGCTCTTTCGAAATCGGCAGACCGAGTTCGGCCTCACACTCCGCCAGCGCAATCCAAAGGGTGCGCCAGGTTGTGAACTTCTTTTCGGCGGAAAAAAGATATTTCATCTCCTTGGAGGCATATCTGCCCTGCAAGGGGGATTCGTATGAGGTATAGTCCTGTTGCAATTTTTCCATCCGCTTTTCCACCTTTCGAACCGGTCAAGGCACGCATCGGGGCAAACCCGCCGATGCGAAGGATTTGCTTTTATTTTCCGAGTTTCGGGATTGATCCCCCATGAAAACAAAATATGTGATAATTCGGGGAAAAAATCCATCCCTTTTTATCACATACCTCATTATACCAAACCGCCCGTGACATTGCAAGGACAATTTGTTGCTATCGATGAATAAATATACAGCGGCGGGCAGTGCCCGCTTCCATACGCGTCAAAGAATCAGTTTTCGCTGGATATATGCTGATTAAATATGATTCAAACGAACTTCAATCCGAGATCCGGTTTCATAATGGGGACGGTAGCGCTGTTCAACGTCGAGATCAACCCAGAGAACCGTTTCAGCATAACCTCCGCTTGCGGATTTCGTATAATAATCAAAAAGCAACTCATTCCCGCTTGACGCACATTGAGGTACGCCTTGTTCCTTATATGAATCCACTTGCTTTAAAACATCGCTCTCGGGATTCCAAAGCATAATCAAGCCGTTATATGTACTTGTGGGCATACCGCTTCGATATACCATGTAATCCTCGGTTGCGCCAATCGGGCTTATAATTCCTTCAATCTGTAATGAATTTATCTCATGCCCGTCAAGATCATAATACCAAATGTGAGCTCCTTCCTCGATTGAATCGACGAATGTACCGTCGTTTAAAATGATCAGACCGTCTCCGCGTTTCAACCAAAATAACGCGGTCGGCTTGCAGTCAAACATCACCGATTCGCCCGTTTCAAGATGATATATCACACATTTCCTGCTCGCTGTCAAATCATCCGGAGGTTTACTGATTACAAAAGCGATTCTGCTGTCATCATTTGAAAATGCCGGCCAAAAATAGGGTTGTTCCCCCGCTTTATAAATAACGGTTTCGTCGTTAAAATCTAAATCCGATATGCATATACCATTATTGTTCACATAAACAATCTTCTCACCGTCATTTGACAGATTAAAAAAAGTCCCTTGAACCTTGCTAATATCAATTGTTTTCATTAATTGATTTGATTCTTTATTAAAAATCAGAGTGCTGTAGTTTTCAAATTGTATACTGTATGTACCGTTCGGATGAGGCCTGATTTGAATTGTACGGTTCGATCCCTTTCCTTCGCCCTGATAAATTAATTCTTTAGCCATTTTCTTGATATAATAGCGGTAGATTTGCTTTACAGACCGATCCGTATCATTTTCAAATATTAAAATAATCGAGTTTTTATCAATCGTCCCCACACCGGATAGGATATAACCGCTGATAGTCGGAAAGGTAATTTTCCGTTCCTGATATATTTCGATCGCATCACAGGAAATCAATGAAAAAAGGATCAACACAACAGTGATTAAGTAAACTGTTTTTCTTTTCATAAATATCTTCTCCATATCAGCAGTAAACAAATCCTTTTTCCACATGATACCATGAGAAGACGGGAGTTGCAAGATAAAAATTACCTCCCTTGTTAAAAGGGAGGTGGTGTTGCTAGTTGTTTGGAATCATTTAATCAAACACTTTTTGCCCATGCCGATCAAATCTTTGCGTCCCGCTTTTTCGAGCGCCTGCTTGACCAACTGCCGATTTTTCGGCTCGCGGTATTGAATCAGCGCCCTTTGCATCGCCTTTTCAAACGGGTCGGTCGGCACAAATACCGGCGACATGTCCCGCGGGTCGATGCCCGTGTAATACATGCAGGTCGAGACCGTGGACGGCGTCGGATAAAAGTCCTGCACCTGCATCGGATTCAATCGGTTATCGCGCAGATATTCCGCCAGCGCAATCGCCTCTTTTAACCCGCTGCCCGGGTGCGACGACATCAGATACGGCACGACATATTGCTTTTTGCCTTCCTTTTCGGTGCGCTTCTCAAACGCTTTGCAAAACTGGTCGTATACCTTCGCGGGCGGCTTGCCCATACGATTCAACACCGTGTCGCTCACATGCTCCGGCGCGGCGCGCAGCTGTCCGCTGACATGGTGCTTGACCAGCGCGTCAAAAAACGCCGGGTTCGGGTCGGCCAATAAATAATCGTAACGGATGCCCGAGCGCACAAATACCTTTTTCACGCCCGGCAGGGCACGCAGCTCGGTGAGCATCTTCAAATACCCGCTGTGGTCGGCTTTCAAATTCGGACAGGGCTGCGGGAACAGGCACTGTCGATTCTGACACGCGCCCTGTTTGAGCTGTTTATCGCAAGCGGGTCGGAAAAAATTCGCGGTCGGCCCGCCGACATCGTGGATATACCCTTTGAATTCGGGGTCGGCGATCATCAGTTTCGCCTCCCGCACGACCGATTCGACGCTTCGGCTCTGTATGATGCGTCCCTGGTGGAACGTGAGCGCGCAAAAGCTGCACCCGCCGAAGCAGCCCCGGTTGACCGTCAAACTGAACTTGACCTCGGTCAGCGCCGGAACACCACCCGCCGCTTCGTACATCGGGTGGTAATTGCGCATATACGGCAACTCATATACCGCGTCGAGTTCCGGAGTGGTGAGCGGAAACTGCGGCGGATTTTGCACCACATAAGTGCCGTTTCCGTAGGCCTCGACGAGCGGTTTGGCGGAAAACGGGTCGGTATTTTGGTATTGCAGCGAAAAACTGCGGGCAAATGCTTGTTTGTCGGCTTTTACTTTGTCAAAAGACGGCAGCGTAATATGACCGCGCATCCCGGTCATGTCGTGCGTGGCATAAACCGTACCCCGAATGTGCGTGAGGTCGCCGCCGTTTTTAAGCGCATCGGCGGCTTCAACAATGGCCTTTTCGCCCATGCCGTAGATCAGCAAATCGGCGGCGCAGTCGAGCAAGACCGAACGGCGGACGCTGTCCGACCAAAAATCATAATGCGAAAAGCGGCGCAAGCTGGCTTCGATGCCGCCGATGATAATCGGGACGTCTTTATAAGTCCGCCGGATCAGGTTACAGTAGACGGTAAGTGCGCGGTCGGGGCGCTTGCCGGGAGTGCCGCCGGGGGTGTAAGCATCATGGTCGCGGCGGGTTTTGTTGACGGTAAAGTGGTTGACCATGCTGTCCATGTTGCCGCTCATGACCAAAAAGCCCAATCGGGGCTTGCCGAAGACGTCTATGCTCTTCGGGTCCTTCCAATCGGGCTGGGGAATGATGCCGACGCGATAACCGGCATGTTCGAGCACGCGGCTGATGACGGCATGTCCGAAGGAGGAGTGGTCGACGTAGGCGTCTCCGATGATGTAAGCGAAGTCGACGCCGTCCCATTTGCGTTTTTGTAAATCATCTGCGTTGACCGGCAAAAAATCTGTCATAGTGCTTCTTTCTTCTTTTAATGGCAAACATAAAGTTTTCGTCGACCTTTCCGAAAAAGGTCGCGGAGTCGAGAGGCAGCGCCTCTCGTCGCGCTCCGCAGAGCGCGAAATGCTTATCCCAAAAACAACGGGAGGATTATTAAGGGGGTCGTTCTAACCCCCTTAATGAGGGTTCGGGGAACAGTGTTCCCCGTCTTGAACTTATTCAATGAAGAATTTTTCTATCTCCTTCTTTGCTAATTTAAGCTCAATATTGAACGGTATCATAACCAGCAAATATATAAAGGAAGCCATCGCAAATGGCAATAACGAGAGCATCCCTTCATTTTTAATTAAACCTAAAACCGTTCCGAATAGTAAAAATGCTATGCAAATCGAACAAAAAATACTTGTAAAAACCGTCATTCGTGCACTAATTTCAATACCCGTACATTCGCCGTCAGTTGAAATCCTACCGTTTATAACAGGTAGAAATGAATTGCGATACCAAATGTTTCGAAAAAATTTAAATTTTTCTATTGAAAAACTGCCGCAAAATGGTTTCTCTCTTTTTTGATAAAAAAAATCTAAAGGTTCGACTATGTTTTCCAAAATTGCAAGAATTTCATCGGGTGTTTTGTACGTTGTAATGCGAAATGTTTCATATGGAATTAAACGCATTTTACCACCTCTGTTACAATTCAAAAGCTTTCTTTGAACATTACAACCCATATGTCTAATGTTCAAGACGGGGAACACTGTTCCCCGAAC
>CAZTDA010000059.1:0-8620 GCA_964612155.1 uncultured Eubacteriales bacterium
GCCTTACGTTGCCCGACCTGCAAGGGCCGTTCAACAACGCCCATCTGCTGCGCGGCAACGACATCTTCACCGATTTTTACGACGAACCGGATTCGATTGAACTTTTACTGGATAAGGTGACACAATACCAAATCAAAATGACCCGCCACTACCACGAACTCTGCGGCATCGGCAAGGGGATTTTATACGACTGGGGCGGCATTTGGCGCGGGAACTTACGCATCTGCAACTGCACGCTGCACAATGTCTCGACCGAGTTTTACGAGACCTATATCAAAAAATACGACCGCATGCTGCTCGACGCATTCACTGAAGGCAGGATTCACTATTGCGGCACCCACGACAACGGGCAGATGGCCTCGTTTTTCGACATTCCGAACATGTATGGCGTCGACTTTGACGGCGCACATCATAATATTTTAGAGCTCGCAACGCGCACCCCCGAGCGGGTCGCCTTGTTGCCATACATGAACCCCGAGCGGATCGCCCCGATTTTGGCGGGAAAAGTCCCCGAAAAGCGCAACATCATCTATGAGATATACACCTCCTCTTTCGAGGAAGCAAAAACCGTCTGCGCGGCGATGAAAGCCGCACTGGGTATCAGCGACTTAGCTAATTAATGTTTTTAACATAAAAATATCACTTACAAGCGATTCATAAAAGTTTTAGTTTAATTCAGCTTCTGTTATTGTCAAAATATTACTTTTATAGTATAATGTTGGCAGATGGGAGGAATGAGTTATGCTAAAGAGAACATTGTGTATCTCGCTTTTGTTTGTCATCCTATTCTGCGGGTGCGGGAAAAGTGTAGATCTTTCGGCAAGTGCAGCCGTACCTCCGGAAGAAACCATCAAAGCGCTGTTTGAAAAGGCGGCTGACACTTTAAAGAAATACACTGCCGAAGAGCCACTCTACATTTTGAACAGCGATTTCAACGGCAAAGCTTTTGAAATGATTGACGGGGTTATTGAATTCAGCAATCTGCAAAAAACGATTGACAACTGCTCCTATTTAAAAACCTTATTAAAATATCAACAGGCGGTAGATCACTATTCGGAGATTTTCACGGGAGAGGCCTTGGAATCATTTTTATCAAAATATTTTTATGATATTGACGGAGATCTGTATGTGAACAGCGCAGGCGGTATGTCGGGTTTTGGTATCGAAAATATAAAGATTTCCTATGTGAATCAAAGAAACGGAGAGTATTTTTATCAAGTGAAATATGATCATACGACGTGGTTTGAGAATTATCCAAGTGAATGCCATTTTTCCGTAAAAAGCGTCGACGGTAATTACAAAATCTCTGTTATCGATTATCTTTTTGATTTTATCACCGATTATCCATATGCCTCTAAGTAAACAGATAGTATAGGAGTGTTTTACCTGTTATTTCTGTATCTGTACACAGGTAATAACTCTAAGAAACAGGAGAGAAAATAAACATGAGACAAAAGTTATTTGTTTTGCCGCTGGTAGTTGCGCTTTTATTATGCCTCGGGGCATGCGGGAAAAGCACCGCAAAATCGACACCCGCAGAGCAATATCTAAACAGCATTTCAGACGAAGACCTCTTGAACCAATTCGAAAAAGCCTGTTATATCGGAACAGGAGGCACGATGGGGTTTGCACAGGTTTCCGATATCTCATCCGATGACTTGTATCGATTCGCAAATATGACCGTTGATTTAGATATGATGAACAGGTGGTATCAGAACACCGATCAGAAATATCATATCCCGCTTTCCGACATCACAGTATTGCTCGACAGATATTTCGAAGGGTACACCTTTGTACCTAACGGGATTAAACATATCAATTATTATGACGAAGAGAAAAAGGAGCTTGTAGCCGCAGCGCTCGGCGGCGATATGGGGGCATGGAAACCGTCTTTCGTCAGTAAAGAAGCAGTCGGAGACGATCTTATCAAAGTTCAGCTTCACGACGATTACTCGCCGGAGTATGATATTATAATCACGGCAAAAACGACCGAGACCGGAATTAAGTTTTTGAGCTGTGTATTTACAAAGCAATAGATGAATATCTATCGGAATAGTATTTATAGTTACCCCCACAAACCCCGGCGGCAAAAGTTGCGATTTTATAACCTGCCTTTGTTATACTTTGATCGAAAGGAGGGGTAATCTTGGACTGGCTGACCCGAATGAATGCGGCGCTCGACTACATCGAAGCGAATTTGACCGGAGAGATTGACAGTGAGGTTGTGGCGAAAAAGGCCTGCTGTTCCTCTTCCAATTTTCAACGCATCTTTTCTTACATCACCGATCTCTCGCTGGCCGATTACATCCGCAGGCGGCGGCTGACACAGGCGGCGGTCGAACTTCAAAACAGCGCCGTCAAAGTCATCGATCTGGCGATGAAATACGGTTACGATTCGCCGGTCTCGTTTTCGCGGGCATTCGCGGCGATGCACGGGGTCACACCGACGGCAGCGCGCGCCGAAGGCGTCACCTTGAAAGCCTTTCCGAGAATCTCCTTTCAAATTTCGATCAAAGGAGTCAAAGAAATGGATTATCGCATCGAGACAAAAGAAGCGTTTCAGGTCTTTGGGATTGAAAGGGTATTTCGTTCGGACGGAACCGGAACGCCTCCGAAAACGCCGAACCAACTCTGGGGTCAGTGCCAAAGCAACGGCGAATATGATCGGCTTGCCAAAAACGCGGGCGAGGTTCCCGGATTTGTCGGCAAAAACCGCTGCACGGTGCACGGCATCTGTGATTACCGTAAAACACCCGCCGACACTTTCCCGTACATGCTCTGCGCTTTCCGGGGCAAGAACAGCGATGTGAGCGGCTATACGGTCGCCGATATCCCTGCGTACACCTGGGCGATCTTCCCGTCGCAGCCGTTTGACTGGGACGATGTCGTCGGGGTCTGCAGCACGCTCTATAAAAACTTTTTTTCGGGCTGGCTTCCGACGGCGGAATACGAACAAGTCAACGGGCTTAACCTCGAGGTCTACGGCGGAGACGAGAAAAAGGGAACTGTCGAACTCTGGTTTGCTGTGAAGAAAAAAGCATCATTGTGAGAAAAATAGCATAAATTCATGAGTATCCGAATGGTTTTTTATCGTTCGGATATTTTTATTGCCTGAAATTGTCTGATTGTGCCAAAAATAAAATCGGCATATTGCAATTCGGACAGGCATAAGTTATAATAAACATATTCATCACAGCAAATGTCTCCGGGAGGTGCGACGCGTGAACGAAAATAATACAACCCAGACAATGCAATCTGAGCCGACGAAGCCCTTTTTAATCCCCGGCGACAAGGATGGCGAGATGAAACAGATTCTGACCGCTGTTTTTGACGCAATGGCGGAAAAGGGATATAACCCGATCAACCAGATCGTCGGCTATATCCTTTCGGAAGACCCCACCTACATCACGACCTATAAAAACGCACGTTCTTTAATCCGCAAGATCGATCGGGATGAGCTGATGACGGCTCTGATCAAATCCTATCTTGCCGATTAAAAACAGTGAGAAGCAGCAACACGGCAGGCCTTTTCGGCTTGCCTTTCTCTTTGTAAGATTGTAAAAACTCATATACTGATATTATACCAAAGGAGATCGTACCCATGAGCGGCATTTTCATGAACGAGGACTGCAACCATTTTATTTACACCAGATATCGCGACCATATCAAGGTCGGATTAAAAGAACTGCACGAGTTTATCGATCAATATAAAGACACGGGCGTCACCGATTTTGCAGTGAACGTCAATGCCAGCATCGCGTGGTTTCCGTGTGAAAGCCGCGACGATGCATTTCGCAATTATGACCGCATCAAAAAAGCCGGAGGCAACCTCGACGGGGAGATTCCGCTCTCCAACGGCGGTTATATCGAAGTACTCAAGGACATCTATTTCACGCAGGGTTTAAATATGTATGAAATCTGGATAGCCCGTCTTCGTGAAATCGGCATCAATCCCTGGGTATCCATCCGAACCAACGACGTGCACGACACCTTTGACGAAAATCATTTTCTGCATTCAAGCTTTTTCCGTGAAAATAAAGAAAAGCGCCGCGGACTGCACCACACGCTCGGTGCTTGCGATTATTACGACAACGCCCTCGATTTCTGCTATCCCGAAGTCCGGGAACACCTTTTTTCGCTGATTGCGGAGGTCTTGCAGAAATTCGACATGTACGGCCTCGAACTCGACTGGATGCGTGAGATCTATTCACTGCGTATCGGCTGCGAGGAACAAGGTGCCAAACTTATTACCGAACTGATGGCGCGCATTCGCCGCGAAGCCGACAAGGCGGAGAAAAAATGGGGCCATCCCATTCGGATTGCCACCCGTCTGCCGGCGAGCCCACTGCTTGCCCTGCGCCTCGGCTTTGACTTTTTCGATTGGATTGATAAAGGCCTGATTGATTTGATCATCGTCGCGCCGCGCTGGGCGACTTCGGACAACGATATGCCGATCGACCTGTGGAAAAAGATGCTTGCCGGTAAGCCGGTCAAGTTAGCGGCAGGGCAGGAAGTGCTGATCGATCCGATGTTCACCGAGCCCAAAAAAGTTTTTCTTTATAACAGCATCGAAACGGCACGCGGCACCGCTGCAGCCAACCTCGCAATGGGGGCGGAAGCTGTATATTTATTCAACTATATGGACGACCCGTCGGGCAAGTTACCGCAATTTTACGGGGAGCAATATCGGCAGATGCTCAAAGAACTCGGCTCCGAACAAGCCCTGATGGATAAGCCCCGCCGCCATGTCGTGACCTATTGCGACGTCAAAGCGCCCGGCGTTCCCCACAAAAATCCTCTGCCGCTCGAATGTGCGAAACGCCAAAGCGGTAACCCGGCTTTTGTCGGCAAAACCGAATATAAATCACTGCATATTCCTGTCGGAAAAGTGGCTCCGGATGCGAAGATTCGCCTTGTTTTGGGCGTCGATGAGGGCAGAGCGCTCACCGAATCAAATTTCGACGTCTTTCTCAACGCCGAAAAGCTACAATATATCGGGAAGGTCAATTTGCCCGCGCCTTGCTACCCCGGATTGGAATACCACGCGTTCGAGATCGTCAACAAGCCCGGTATGCCCGTTGCGCATATCGCCGAGATCGCCGCAATGCGCGAACCCTTCACGGTTAAATGGGCAGAGATTGCAATTGATATCCTTTAAATAAATGGCTTAAAACCACCTCGCATGGAAAACATTTTTGTCGATTTTGCCATATTTGTGGTTGACAAGCCATTACAAAACATTATATAATGGCCTTATGTTCATACGTGTGTAAATGTGCCGAGTACACACGATAGCATGTACTCTGTACACGCGATAACATGAACGCTGCACATTCCCCGCACAGGCACGTGTACATACGCATGTGAATACGATTTCGATCTCACCGTAAAGGACTGATATGATGAAAAAATTCTTCGGAGAATTCAAAGAATTTGCGGTCAAGGGCAATGTCTTCGACATGGCCATCGGCGTTGTAATCGGCGCCGCTTTCGGGAAAATCGTCTCCTCTTTGGTTGCGGATGTCATCATGCCGCCGCTTGGTTTGCTTTTAGGCGGGATGGATTTTTCGAAAATGAACATCACCTTGGCAAAAGCGGTGGGCGAAACGCCTGCGGTAACGCTGAACTACGGATTGTTCATTCAGGCAATTTTGGATTTTTTGATCATTGCGATGTGCCTGTTCTTTGTGGTCAAAGCCATTAATGCGCTGCGCAAAAAACCGGAACCCAAGTGCCCTCCGCCTCCGCCTGCACCCTCAAAAGAGGAAGTGCTGCTCACTGAAATCCGCGATCTGCTCAAAGAACAGAGCAAGTTGAAAAAATGAAACGCCCGATTCCTTCGGCAGCTATTTGTGCCTTAATTTTGGGCGGATGCATCATCTGCGGATGCGCCAAAACCGAAAACGTTTCATCACAGCCCGGTTCCGTTCAGATTTCACCGGCATCGGTGATCTCACAGGCGCAGTCCTCACAACCCGCATCGCAAATCTCATCATCACAAGCGCTGTCTTCTATCTCCCCTGTATCTTCTGCGGAGTCATCGGCTGAGGTCTCGCAAGTTGCATCTTCTGTTTTACTGACGATCTCCTCCGACGAAATCAAACCCGGTGAGTTTTTGGTGGTTCGGGTGGACGGAAGCGATGAAAACGCCCTTTGGGCACGGTTCAGCGAAGTGACCTCAAAGGTCTTTGCGCTGATTAAGCAAGACGGGTACTTCATCGGTTTTGTGCCGCTCTCCAGCACGACCGACAAGACCGGCAAGGTACAAATTCTGCGTTCGAAAAACGGCGAGTACGAAGTCATTGCCAAAAAGACCATCAAGTTCGTTGATAAAACCTTCGACAGACAGGATTTGACAGTGACCTCGGGTTCCTCTATGGCGGATGCGGGCAGCAGCCAAAACCTCGACGACGACAACAAGGTCATCGCACAGGCAGTACAAGATTCTCCGCAGCAATTGTTATTCACCGGCGGGTTTGTGATGCCGACAGAAGGTCGGATTTCCACCCAATACGGAATGCGGCGTTACACCAACGGCAAATACACCTCGGCGCACTCGGGATACGACATCGCAGCCGATGAAGGCGATCCGGCCGTTGCCGCCGGATCCGGACGCATCGTTTATGCGGGAAAATTAAAATTTTACGGCAATTCCGTGATCATTGCTCACGGTTTCAACATATTCAGCTATTATAATCATTTATCAGTAATCTCTGTCGAGACGGGGCAGACGGTCTCGACGGGTGAAAAAATAGGAGAAATCGGCTCCACGGGGTACGCGACCGGTCCTCATCTGCATTTCAATATCAAAGTCAATGGCGTCAACATCGATCCTGCGGTACTGATTGGTACCGATGACATATACATAGAATTGGAAAGGATGATCAACCAATGAAAAACCCCTTGCTCTATCCCGCGAGCAAAGAACAAGTCACATTTGACGTTGTCAGACGGGATAAGAACATTCAAAACCTCAGATTGGAGGCATTGGTCGAAAACATGTTCCTCGGCACCGGCTTTACGCTGTCGATCGAACAGCTGTACGACCTGACGACGAACGAAGCCGACACAATCGCATTCCGCAATGGCATGATTGCGGACCTCATCGCAAACCCGAAGCTGGAGAAAGCGTTCTTCTTGATTCCGTCGTCTCTTGCCTATCTGAAGGAATTCACCCGCAAGATGGAGTATCGCGACAACATCATCTGCCAGATCGCTTTGAAATATCGCCGTCTGTCGTTGTATGCCAATCTGATGAACGCACTGCGCGAAGCATTTGCGGATCCTCAGGTCAAAACCAATTCCGAAGCAATTGAAGTGCTGAAGAAGATGGTCAACGCCTATTATGACAGCGACCAGATCGACCCCATGCTTCATGACTTTTCAAAGGTTGACACTTCCTGGCTTGATATTCGCGGCTTTGCTCTCGGTGCAAACCTGAAAAACGGGCAGGTTCTGCAGGCCATGACTGTCGACGAATTTTCCAGTGAAGCGTACGACAAGAGCTCGATTTTTATCTATTGGAAAGACGAAAAAATTAAGGGCGTTTCGAATCTGAAAGCCATGCCGAACATCTCCAACCTCGGTCTGTTCCAGAACGAAGCGTTGAATATGATTCACGAATACTATAAAACCTCTGTCAAAGACATTAAGACCATCTGCGCCAAATATAAGCCGCAAGGTCTTCAGGAATTCCAAAACGTCGACGAGGCCTTCTCGTTTTATGCGGGCGCGCTCAACCTGATTCGCCGTTTGCGTGACCAGGGTTTCTCGATGTGCCAGCCGACCGTTATCGACTCCGACAAGTTCCTTCTTTCCGCTAAAGAGATGTACCCCATCCTTCTGGCGCTTGACCCCGATAACGAGACCATTAAAAATGACATCGAATTGCCGGTCGAAGGCAAGTTCTATCTGCTGACGGGTGCCAACAGCTCCGGCAAGAGTACTTTTATGACCGCCACCGGCCAGTTGATCTGGCTGTTCCAGCTGGGCTTCTATCTGCCGGCCGACGTGGTTAAAATTTCACCGGTTCAGTCGATCTTCACGATCTTCTCCGGCGGTGAAACCGACAACTACGAGGACTCCCGTATGGGCGAAGAAGTCCGTCAGATCACAGAGATGCTCCCCAACGTCACCTCGAACTCGATCGTCATCATGAATGAGCCGCTGACCTCTACGAGCCCGATGGAGGGTTCCCAGATCTGCGCCGACTTGATTAAGACCCTGCTCGACAAAGGCGTGTCCGGCATCGTGGCGACCCACTTCTACGAACTGTACGATTTCCTTCCGGCGATCGACAAAGCTCATCCCGGAAAGACGGGCAGCTTGATCACATTGACCAAGCCGAATCCCGACAGTGATATTGCAATCCGTACTTATAAAATTAAACCGGGTGCGCCGCAAAAGAAGAGCTATGCGCTTGAAGTCGCGGCATCCCACGGAATTACTCTGCGTCAGATCATGCACAGATTCGACGAGAGAGAAATTCAACTTGAAATCGATAAGCCGACCATCATGCAGCTGCATGAAGACGGCGACGCCGATATGAATTAAGGGGGCACAACAAGATGTTTGATTTACTTTGGATGACAGAAGATCCTGTTGTAAACCGTGTGCCGAG
>CAZTDA010000060.1:0-8555 GCA_964612155.1 uncultured Eubacteriales bacterium
CGTGGTCAAACCGGATCAAATTGAACTGCCCGTTTCCGACGGTGCGCGCGTCTGGGTTCTCTCGCTCTGCTCCGACGACCCACATCGCGAGAGCGTCAAGCTCACTTCCGCCTATCAAAATTGGGAGAATATGCTGCGCTGCCCGATGGGCGGCATTCATTACGCCGACACCCTCTGCGCTGTTTACGGCGGCCCCTCGTTGAAAGATGCTCTGCGATGGAATCAAACCTGCTCACCTGCCGCGACCCACCCGCACCTGCTTCTTCAAAAACAGGATATCCCCCGCCTGCGTCAGCAGGTTCAAAATTGGCCTTGGCTGCGCGACACGCTCGAAAATCATAAAGACGACCCCAACGGTTTTGATCCCGCAGGGGTCTATCTGCTGACCGGCGACGAAAAATACGCCCAAATCGTCAAGACCGAGATTGCCGAGTGGCTGCGCACTCGCATCCGTCTGATCACCGAATTCGGCTATTCTCTGCACGAACTGGTTTGCATCCGGCTCAGCCGTCCTATTCGTTTAATCGCTCTTGACTTCGACCTGATCGCCGATTCCCCTGCCGTCTCCCCACAGGAAAAAGCCGAAATCCTGCGGCAATTTGCTTTTTTGGCGCACTGCATGGCCGACCCGAATTATTGGCCACCCGTCAGTGCCGGATTTTCCAAGGGCAATCGCAATTTTCACAGCGACCACTTCTCCGCTTTGGGCACCCTCGCCTGTCTCTTAAAAGGCCATCCAGACGCCGACATTTGGGCGGCCTATGTCGAAGCCGAACTCGATAAAGAGCTTGATTATGCGGTCTATCCTGGCGGCGCGTGGATCGAAGCCCCGAACTATCAGGCCTACTCGATGAATTATCTCATTTTACTTTTTACCGCGCTCAAAAACAGCGGTCACCGTGATTTCTCCTCCGACCCGCGTTTTCTCTCGACCATGGATTTTTTGGCCGCCATTCAAACCCCGCTCGACATCCGCTGCGGCATTCATCTGCTGCCCACTGTCGGCGACACCGCGGCAAACTATTGGACGCAGAGCTTTCAAAACGTCTTCGCATGGGCGGCGAATCTGTCCCGCGATAACCCCGCTTTTTCCGCCCGTATGATGCGCGCCTGGAACCGCGCCGGAAAACCCGTTATCAACGCGGGCGGCGAACTCAATTCCACTTTTAAGACCCTCGCCCTGATTGACCGCAATCTTCCCGCCGCTCCCGACGAGCCCCCCGAAAGCAAGGCATTCCCCGAATTCGGCTCTTGCATACGCTCCCAAACCGGCTATTTGTTGCTCAAAGCGGGCAAGGCCGCCATGCATTACGACCACGACGAAGGTTCATTGATCTGGTACGAAAAAGGCGTCCCGATCTTAGCAGACATCGGCAGCCAGTATTTTCCTTCGGCCGATGCCGCTTTTTTGCATAACCGTATCTCCGTCGACGGCAAGACCGATGAATGCCGTGGTTGTCTGCGCTCGTTCACCCCAACCCCCGAGGCCGATTACGCCTCTCTCGAAGTCACCATAGACCGCATTCAGGAGTGGCCGCTCTGGCCGAATCGCGATCCCGACTGGAACTTCCGCCGTCAGCCCCCGCCCGAGCAGATTCCGCCCCACCGCTGGCAGCGCGATCTTCTTTGGCATAAATCCTCGGGCGCATTACTCATCCGCGACCGCGTAACCGGTAATCTGCCGTTCGATCAAAACTTTTTATTGTTTGCAAACGATTATAAATATGAAAATCAAAATGGTTTTATGGACTTCTCCGGCCAGTTCGGTGTCGATATCGCCGTCCGTGCCTTCGGCGGCCAAAACTCCGAGACCTTTTCATGGGGTTACGACGGCCTCGACGAGCCGATGTTTCTGCGCGCATTCGGCATGGATTGGCGCAATTACCGCTGGATGTGGGAGGGCGAGATGAAGCCGATGGGCGAAAAAATCCTCCTGCTCCGTACACATTGCGCCCCGAACTCGACTTGCCTGACGTTCCTATATCCCCACAAGCCCGGCGAAGAGACCGGCACAGTTTCCCCGCTGCCCGACTTTTCCGGCGTTGAGTGGAGAAGCGGCAGTACGATAAAAACCCTTCAACTCTCGTTTGATTAAGGAGATCCTATGGAAAACAGACATTTTCTCGGGGACCATCCTATTCGCTATCCGGAGGGTTTTGCGGGCCTCTCGGTGTCGCAAAACTGGATCACCGACGCCGTCGTCGCCGCACGTTTTTGCAAATCCGGTCTCTCGGGGTTGGATTATCACGGAAAACAGCCGGTCAGCCGCAACGCGCGGATTTTAATCGGTTCTTCCGATTCGCCCGTGCTGCGATTTGGGTTTTTGCAGAGCGGCTTCGTCCCGCTCGAAATCGGCAGCTATGAGGCCGCCCCTTGGTGCTGTTGCGCCGAGTTAACGAAGGACGGCCAGCCGGCGGGCGAATTTTTTGCCATGGCGCAGGGCAAATCCGTCTTTTTTCAAATTGAATCCTCAAACCGCCCGTTCTGCCTGCAATTCGACAGCACTGCCCTGAACGCAAACGTCCACGGCAAAATCACCTGGAAAAAAGAGCCCGGCGTTTTCCCGTTGCTCTTCACGGGCGAGAATAAATATCTGCTTCGCGATTGGGTTGCTGAGGAAGGTTGCTTTCTGGTGCCTCCCGCAAAGCACGCAAAAATCTTCGGCGTTGATTTAATGACCGATGTCAACAACCTTGACATGCTGCCCCCGGTGACCGAAGCCGCCAAAAACAGCGATGAACTGCTGTTCGACTCCCGTACGGTATTGATTTTAGATACTGCCCATCTCGTGCGGGTTACCGAAGAAAACGGCGTCTTCACGATTTCTTTCGACGCCAATCATCCCGTTTGTTTTAACTTCTCTTTCGGCGATAGCGTTGAAGAGGCGAAAACGGAGTCCTTACGCATTCAAAACACCTATGCGCAAGTGGCGCGGGAGCAATTTAAACGTTATCAAAAGGTCGCCGAAAATCGACCCTCCGTCATTTTCGAAAGTGTTCCGGAACTCGGTGAGATCGCCGCCGCTCTGCCCGGTTATGTGCAGTCGGCCACCCAACCAATCGGTGTGACCCGCGCGTCTGCGAGCAGTTATTATTGGGTCTGGGGCTGGGACAACCTCGTCACCGCGCACGAGATGTCCAAATGGGGCGATCTCGACGGCCAGCGGTCGGTGATCCGCTTTTTCCTCTCCCACCGTTGGCGGGACGGCAGTGTCCCGCACCGTTACGGCCGCAATTACGAAGTCCTGCAATCCATGCAGTTCGGCGCTGTCGACTGCCTGCTGATCTCACTGATCCATCAGCACTTTTGCGACACCGGCGACACCGAATTTTTAAAGGAGTGTTATCCCACGGTTTTGGAACTTTGGAGCGGATTGCGAAAAAAGTCCGATACCCGGGGATTTATCAGGGGTCTCGGATATTATCCCGACAACACCCGCGCGATGGGGCGCACCGAAAACGGCGTGACCGCGCTCGAATCCGGCGCGTTTTACCTCACCGCCCGCCTGATTTCGGAACTCGCCGCCGCCTGCGGCGACAGGGAAACCGCCGAACAGGCCGCTCAAACCGCCGATTTGATCGAGAGCAGTTATCTCGATTGCTTTTTCGACCCCGATATCGGCACTTTGCTGGACGCACGCGGCGCAGACGGCAGCCCCAATCAAATATTCCCGCTTTATGATTATCTTGCCGCGCACAGCCGCCGGGGTCTCACGCTGTTTCTGCCTAAGATCGATGCGATTTCGGATTTCGTGGAGAAGAATTATCTGACCGACTCGGGCATCCGCACAATGCCGGAGTGGGATCCCCACACCCACACCGAGAGCATCCACCATTCTTGGTATCTGCATTGGGACATCTACGCGCTCAAGCTGATGCGGTACGGCGCGCTGGCGACCGGCGACGATCAGCGCTTAATCCGAATCTCGAACCGTTATAGCGAGATCGTCCGCCGGATGTGGCAGCGCTGCCGGGCGGTCATGGAACTGGCCGATCTCGACGACATGGACCCCGAGACCGGCTGGACAAAATACGGGCAGGCCTGGAACCTCAACTGCGCCTCGGGTCTGTACCGCGCTTTAATTGAATCGCTTGCCGGAATCATGACCGACGGAGGCACGATCACGGTTTTGCCCGGCGGGCTGTCCGCCGAAATCGAATCTCTCTCGGCCTGCGGCGGCTGTTGGAATTTTGACCGAACCGGCACGGGCGTCTTCTCCCACCTCGTCGTCGACGGCGCTCCGGTTTGGGGGAGCTGTACCGTTCCGAGCGAATTTTACACCCCCGGCAATCACCGCGTAACGGCGATCTACACAATGCCCTATCATAATCCCTTGATTCTCGATTTCATCGGCGGCAAAATCTTTAAACTCAAACAGACCCAATCCGGCATCACCTGCAGTACCGTCGGAACCGGAAAACTGCTGCTGCTTTCAGATGCCGAACCGAGCATTACCTTTAACAGCAATTGTGAAAAAGCCCGGCATCTGCATGCCCGCCTATGGGAACTCACCCTAACTGTACCCGGAAATCTTCACATCGGAGGTACCCTATGAACCGTCAAATGATTCAAAACCCCATCCTTCCCGGCTTTAACCCCGACCCCTCGATTTTACGCGTTAAAGACGATTATTACATCGCCACATCAACTTTCGAGTGGTATCCCGGCGTTCAGATTCACCATTCACGCGATCTGGTGCATTGGCGCTTGCTGACCCATCCGGTCACCGACCTTGATCTGAGGGGAATTCCCTCGCGCGGCGGCATCTGGGCACCCTGCCTTTCGTATGAAAAAGGCACTTTTTATTTGATCTACACCGTGGTTTACGGCCATCAGGGTATTTTTAAAGATTTAGATAACTTTTTAATCACCGCCGAAAACATCGAAGGCCCTTGGTCAAAGCCGATTTGGCTCAACAGCACCGGCTTCGACCCATCACTGTTTCATGATTCCGACGGCCGCAAGTGGCTGGTGAATTTGAGTTGGGATTTTCGAAAAAGTCACCCGAAATTCGGCGGCATTCTGTTGCAAGAATACGACCCGCGCGCGCAAAAACTCGTCGGACCGATTCAAAACATCTACTCCGGCACCGAACTCGGTACCACTGAGGGCCCGCACCTCTACCGCCATAACGGCTATTATTATCTGATGACCGCCGAGGGCGGCACCGGCTATCTTCACGCGGTCTCGATGGCGCGTTCCAGGACGCTTTCCGGCCCTTACGAAAACGACCCCTCCGGTCCGGTGGTCTCCACCCGCGACTTTCCCGATTACCCGCTGCAAAAAGCCGGGCACGGCTCAATCGTGGAGACGCAAACAGGTGAGTGGTATTTGGCACATCTGGCCTCACGGCCTTTCCCCGACACCAACGAGTGCATTTTAGGCCGCGAAACCTGCCTGCAAAAAGTCACATGGACTGCCGACGGCTGGCTGCGTTTGACAAACGGCGGCTGTACTCCTCAAATCACAGTTCCCGCACCTAATCTTGCACCTCATCCGTTCAAAGCTCCGCCCGCCCGAGACGATTTTGATTCAAAAACCCTCGGCTTGCAATATCAGACCCTGCGTACCGCTCTCGGCGAAACCGCGCTCTCGCTGACCACCCGCCCCGGTACTCTCCGGCTTTACGGCGGCCCGTCCTTTGCCGCGCCGAACGCCCAATCGTTGCTCGTCCGCCGCCAGCAGAGTTGGAACTATACCGCCGAAACTAAGCTCGAATTCGAGCCGGAAAATTTCCGTCAGATGGCGGGTCTTATCTGCCTGCACGACACCGGAAACTTCTTATACCTGCGTGTCACCCACGACAACGGAAAAAAGCTGATTGGCATCATGGTCTGCGACAACAATGCCTACAGCTACCCCATCGACGATATCCCCCTGCCCGAACATACCCCGATTTGCTTACGCGTCGAGGTCAAAACAAGGGAGCTGCAATTTTATTATTCTTGCGGCACCGAAGCATTTAGTGCCATCGGCCCGGTTTTCGACACCGTCGCCCTGACCGACGACCACAGCATCCTGACCGGTTACACCGGCGCCTTTGTCGGTCTGTGCTGTCAGGATCTGACGGGAGAACGAACCCCCGCCGATTTTAACTATTTCGACTATTCGGAAAATTAAAATGTCCCACAATATTTGAAAGGAACTTTATCAAGCATGAAACCCAACCCCGTCAAAATCGGTATTGTCGGCCTGCGCTTCGGCAATATTGTCGTCCAAGAACTGCTCCGACCCGAAAACCGTCAATTCCTTGAAGTTGCCGCACTCTGCGACCAAAATGAGCCGCTCGCCGGGCAGCTTGCCGCCGAATACGGTGTCAGTAAAACCTATTCATCCCTTGACACGCTGCTTGCCGATCCCCAAATCGAAGCGGTCGGCCTGTTCACCGGCCCGGACGGACGCGCCAAGCTGATCGATCAAATTCTCGATTCGGGCCGCGATGTCCTGACCACCAAACCGTTTGAGCGCAGCGCCGCAGAAGCCCGCCGGGTTTTGCAAAAAGCCCGTACCCTCGGCAGAATCATCCACTTGAATTGCCCGACGCCGACCCCGCCTAAAGACATCCGGCAAATTGATGAGTGGATCAAGGAATACCACCTCGGCAGACCGATCGGGTATCGGGCGATGACTTGGTGCAGTTACCGCGAAAAAGCCGACGGCAGCTGGTATGACGACCCCGTCCGCTGCCCCGCCGCGCCGATTTTCCGTCTCGGCATCTACCTGATCAACGATGTCTCACGTTATTTCGGCGAAATCGAAGATTTATCGGTGCTCCAATCCCGCATTTTCACCGAACGCCCGACCTCGGACAGCGCCCAGCTGTCCCTGATTCATAAAAACGGTGCGATCGGCAGTATTTACGCCTCTTTCTGCGTCAATGACGGCCGCCATTACCTCCACGCACTGGAGTTGAACTTCGAAAACGGTACGATTTTCCGAAATTGCGGTGCTGAAGCCGTCAACGGCAAAATCCAACTCGCGCTTGTCGCAGCGGGGCCTGACGGAAATTCCATCCGCCGGCACCGGGAGTTAGACGCCGCAGTCGGCGACTACCAATATGATCAATTTTACAAAGCCGTCCGCGGTGAAATTTTAAATAACCCCACCTCGAACGACCAGATCATCAACGGCATTAAAGTGCTCGAACGCTTAAATCAATAAATATATCGATCTATATCGATCCTTTCCCCAAACTGGGTTCTCACGAATATAAAATCAGAAGGAAGTTGCCATATGAATAAAACAGAAATGCTGAATCTTGTACAAGCCCAGCTCGCTGTTGACCTCAACTGCACCGTCGCCGATTTAAACGGCGAGAAGGACAGTTTTGTCTTCACCGAAGCCAAAGAAAATCCCGGCCGTCGCCCGATCCCACAAAACGACCGCCAATTTGATATGCTCACGATGGGCAACGCCATCATTGTCTCCGCCGTGCCGGAGGTTTTGGCTTTTGTCAAACCTCAGCTCATCGAGGCAAACCGCGACGACGCCTTTTCCATGCCGTCTGTCCATGGGCAGAGTTTGTATTATCTGCCCGACTTATCGCAAATCCGCCCGCTCGACCCGCCCGATGGTTTTACATATGAGCTCGTCGAACAGCGCGACATCCCGCCGTTATATCAGTTCGAGGGCTTCCACAATGCCCTGCAGTATGATGTCAACCATCCCCGCCCCGATGTTATAGCAGCCCTCGCCAAACACCGAGACAAAATCGTGGGAATGGCCGGAGCCAGCGCCGACTGCGCCATGCTGTGGCAGGTGGGTATGGATGTGCTGCCCGAGCACCGTCATCACGGACTCGGTGCCTATCTCGTCAATTGGCTCACGCTCGAGATTTTAAAGCGCGGTTATGTCCCCTATTACGGCACCGCTACCTCAAATCTTGCGTCCCAGCGCGTCGCCCACCGCGCGGGCTATTCCCCCGCCTGGGTCAGCACCTACGAAGGCCGCTTTGAGGGGCATGACCTCGAACCTACGAGTTGAATCCTTTCTTTCTTATCTTTAAATAAATGAGATAGTACATAAAAGCATTAACTTCCGAATTTTTCCGAAATGTATTGTGAATTTATTGAATCTGTGATAAAATAAGTGAAGAATTTGTCGAATTAAGGAATTTGGGAGTAAATATGATGAAAAAAGTACTGTCTCTTCTTTTAGTATTTGTCGTTTTATCTTGTTGCACTGCTTGTTTGGGCAGGTTTCGCTTTCCCACTGAGTTCACAAGTGATGACCGAGGCATATCGGAGACAAGCATCCTTAGTCAGAGTGCCAAGAGCGAAGTGACAAAAAGCAAAGACACTCAAAGCAAACAGTCGGAAGAAAGCTCCGCCGTATCATCGAAAGAACAAAACGAACCGCAAAGCGAAGTGGTAAAAAGCGAAGCCGCTCAAAGCAAACAACCGGAAGAAAACGTCGGTGCGACTCCAGGTGAAAAAAATGCAGTAAAAAAAGCAAATTCATATTTGAATTTTTCGGCTTTTTCGTATCAAGGTTTGGTTGAACAATTGGAATATGAAAAGTTCACCCATGAGGAAGCTGTTTTTGGGACGAATAAT
>CAZTDA010000061.1:0-8507 GCA_964612155.1 uncultured Eubacteriales bacterium
GGCGATGACTGAGCCGCTTACATCCTGTACAGATAAATTCATTTTTTCTTCGCTGTCACAAAAAATTCTCATTAAAGCGATTTTCTTAGCCAAAAAATCGGCGTCGGAAGGAGTATCGCCGACAGAAACGCCTAATAACACAAGCAGACCGAAACCGATTTCGGCGGCGGTCTTGCCTTCAATGATTACGTTGGCGCAGCTGACACGTTGGATAATGGCTTTCATATTATTTTTTTACAGCGGCAAGAAGTTCTTCGACGCGGTCGGTGCGCTCCCAGCAGACATTGAGATCGGTTCTTCCGAAATGACCGTAAGATGCCAGCTGTTTATAGATTGGTTTACGCAGATCAAGCTGCTCAATAATAGCAGCAGGTCGGAAATCGAATACGCTTTCAACGGCTTTTGCAATTACTTCATCGTTGTATTTACCCGTACCGAAGCATTCAACATCAATCGAAACGGGTTTTGCAACGCCGATGGCATAGGCGATTTGAATCTCACAGCGTTTTGCAAGCCCGGCAGCGACGACGTTTTTGGCCGCCCAGCGGGTGGCATATGCGGCAGAACGGTCAACTTTGGTCGGATCCTTACCCGAGAAAGAACCGCCGCCGTGGCGGGCATAACCGCCGTAGGTATCTACAATGAGCTTTCTGCCGGTCAAGCCGCTGTCGCCGTGCGGCCCACCGATGACGAATCGTCCGGTCGGGTTGATCAAAAATTTCGTTTTATCGTCCAACAGATTCACCGGAATGGTCTCTTTGATCACGTCGCGGATAATCTCCGCACGCAACTGTTCCAGAGAGACCTCTTCGGCATGCTGAGAGGACACGACTACAGTATCAATCCGAACGGGTTTCCCGTTTTCAAATTCTACCGTGACCTGGGTCTTGCCGTCCGGTCTCAGATAGGGCAGAATACCGTTTTTACGCACATATGTCAGACGCTTTGCCAGCTTGTGAGAGAGGATAATGGAAAGCGGCATCAGTTCTTCGGTCTCGTCGCAGGCATAACCGAACATCATGCCCTGGTCACCCGCGCCGATCTCGCTGCCGCGGCTGACACCGAGTGCGATATCTGGGCTCTGTTCGTTGATGGAAGTCAGCACCGCACAGGTAGTGCCGTCAAAACCGTATTTGGCGCGGTCGTAGCCGATCTCGACAACGGTCTCGCGGGCGATTTTGGGGATGTCGGCATAACAATCGGTGGAGATTTCGCCCATAATAAACAGTACGCCGGTGGTGCAGCAGGTCTCGCAGGCAACCCGCGCCCCGGGGTCGAGGGCGATGATCGCATCCAGCACCGCGTCTGAAATTTTATCGCAAATTTTATCGGGATGTCCCTCGGTAACGGATTCAGATGTAAAAAATGTTCTGGCCATGGTGCAATTGCCTTCCTTTCAAAGGGTAACTCTGCCTTTCGGCACGGTATTATTATAACACATTTTGGGTTTTCGTCAAGATATCATAACAGCGTTGAAAGCTCCGCCAGATCGCGTACCACAATGCTCGGCTTAAACTTCGACATGCGTAAATCCGCTTTTTTCGTCTCCCCCGAGAGCACGAGAATTGAGGTGACCGAAGTGCCGCAGGCGATGGCGATATCGGTGTAAAGCCGGTCGCCGACAACGGCGAGTTCTTCCGGTTTGCAACCGATACGGTGTAGCATGTAATTTAGCGCATGACGCGACGGTTTGCCGAAAAACTCCGGCTCAACACTTGTCGAAGCGGTGATCAGCCGTGCCATGGAACCACAGTCGGGAATAAAACCGTTTTCCACCGGACAGTTAAAGTCGGGATTGACCGCCAAAAACGGTTTTCCGGCACGGATCAAATCGCACCCGACAACGAGTTTATGATAGACCAATTCCGTGTCAAACCCCAACACAACCAGATCGGCGTTCTCGGTCAGCTTGATTCCTGCGTTGACAAAGTCGTTTTTTAATAGTTCTGTGCCAATCACATAGACGCTTTTTCCTGGGTATTGAGCCAAAATATGCTCAATAATGACCTCGTTAGAGATCAACATTTGCTCGGGCACAATTTCAATGCCCATCCGGTGCAGTTTTTCGATATAGGCAGCCGCATTTTTAGAAGAGTTGTTTGTAAAAAAGACAAAGTCGCGCCCGGTCTCTTTCACTTTGTTTAAAAATCCTGGTGTAAATTCAAAAAGCTTGTCTCCTAAATAAATCGTACCGTCCATATCTAATACAAAACGTTTGATTTGTTTCAAATCCCTCATCAATATTCCTCCGTAAAAAAGCGTTTTGCACGTTCCGCCGCTTGCTTGCTCATGCCTTTCACGGCGGCAAGTTCTTCCACGCTCGCTTTAGCGATGGCGTCGATGGTTTTAAACGCTTCCATCAAAGCCGTAATGCGCTTGTCGCCGATACCGGGAATATTGGCGAGTACCGATATAGTGGTGCGGCGGGAACGGCGGTTGCGGTGGCAGGTGATCACATAGCGGTGAACTTCCTCCTGAATCGTGCTGACCAGCGTAAACGCGCCGCGCGCTGATTTAATCTCAATCTCATTGCCGTGTTCGTCCACCAGCGCACGGGTCGTGTGGCGGCTGTCCTTGACCATACCGAGCACCGGAATATCGGTCAGTTCCAGTTCGGCAAGCGCATCCTTGACTGCGCCGACCTGTCCCTGACCGCCGTCTGCCAGAATCAAATCAGGTCTTGCGGAAAACGCGGCATCGTTTGAGGTATGATTGATAAAGCGGGTATAACGACGCTTAACGGCTTCTCTCAAAGACGCGTAATCGTCCTGCCCGGTGAAACTCTTGATTAAAAACTGGCGGTAGTGGGATTTTTGCGGCTTACCGTCGATAAAGACCACCATGCCCGCAATGTTGTCCGCGCCCGCCGTGTTGGAGATGTCGTAGGACTCGATATACCTCAGCTTTTCGATGCCGACCAATTTCGAGAGTTCGCCGAGCATCCCGCTCTCGCGTTGCTTTCCGGTAATCTGTGTCAGCTGTTCAAAGGCGTTATTGGCTGCCATTTGAATCAACCGAACGCCCTCGCCCTTTTGCGGAACGGTGATGGAAACTTTGGAAGCGCGCTTTTGCGAAAACAATTCTTCCAACAGCCCCTTGTCCTCGCAGTCGCCGTCGATAAAGATCTTTTTGGGAATCTCCTGCTTATTGGCATAATACCCGAGTAAAAAGTCGGCGCGTAATTGTGAGGCCTGCGCGTTCTCCGAAGCGGTATCATCGATGAAGTAGTGCTCTTTATTGGCGATCCGGCTTTTGCGAATCGAAAGGACAGCGAAACAGCACTGCGTGTTTCCGCGCGTGAGCCCGAACACATCTGCTTCGGCAGTGGTGGTGTCTATCACGCTCTGGGTCTTGCGGATATTTTCAATCGCATTCAGCCGATCGCGCATGGTCGCGGCCTTTTCAAAATCCAGTGACTCCGCCGCCTGCTCCATCTGTTCTGTCAGGTTCTTTACAATCTCCCGGTCGCCGTCGCGCAGAAACTTTTTCACATCGCCGATCAATTCCGCATGGCGCTCCGAAGAATTATTTCCACGCTTACACGGCCCGTAACACTGCTTGATAAAGTAGTTCAGGCAAGGTCTGCCGGTGTCTTTTTCGCCAAACACCCGGTTGCAGGTCGGCAGCCCAAAAATCGCAATCGCCTGATCGACCATCACATGCACGGTGTAGCTGGACGGAAACGGCCCGATGTACTCGCTGCCGTCGTCCTCCTGACGGTGAACAGCCGTAATTTTTGACCAGGGCGGGGGGGAGATTTTGATAAAACTCACGCCCTTGTCGTCCTTGAGCAAAATGTTATATTTCGGGCGGTATTGCTTGATTAAATTCAACTCCAGCAGCAGCGCCTCAAACTCACTGGAGGTGACGATATAGTCAAAATTATCGATGTTGGAGACGAGTTGGATCGTTTTCGGAGTCAAATTCCCAAAACAATGGAAATACGAATTGACGCGGTTTTTCAACACCTTCGCTTTGCCGATATAGATGATATTCTTGGCTGAATTCTTCATCAAATACACGCCCGGCTGCAAAGGCAGACGAGCGGCTTTGTCCCGCAGCGCGGAGATGTTTTGATTAAGGTCAAGAAATTGATCCATTTTATCTTTGTTACCTGTTATTTCTGAGCGGTAAGACAATATTCTCCGCTCGGTAAAGTCACGGCATATTCCGAATCGTTTGTTTTCGATGTAAAGTCAATCGGCTTGCCATTCTCGGTTAGTTTTCCGGCATAGGCAGCGGGTAGATAAAGGGTTGCTTCACAGCAGACCGGAACGCTGATGTCAAGCGTCTGTTTGCCGTTCATATTCGTCCAGCGGCAGACGACCTTGCCGTACATGCTTTCGTGTTCCGCGTTGGCAAATTCCAGTCCGCAGTCGATGGCGGGGCGTAAAATCGTGTGTCTGAATCCCGGTTTGGTCTCATCGGGCGAAATTCCGCCGACGTATTTATACATAAACGCAGACAGATCGCTGAACATGTGGTGGTTATGAGAACCGCCGCCGTTCCAGCACTCCCACAGTGTGGTCGCACCGAGGTCGATCCATTGCTGGCAGCCGGGGAAGGTGCGCTGCGCCAGCATCTTGAATCCGAGGTTGCCTTCGCCCATCGCACCGAGCGTGTGCATCACATATTTGCAACCCAGCAGACCGAAATCGACATGGTCATTGTCGCGGTGAATCTGTTCCACCAGTTTGGCAAGCAGCACCGGGCGCTCCTCGGGTTCGGCAATCTCTTGAAACAGCATCTCGGCGGTCGAGGTCTGGCAGTCGCCGGCTACCGTGTGGGTTGCTTCGTCATAAAACTTCTTGCGGAACGCCGCCTTGATTTTTGCGGCGAGTTCGGTATAGTATTTTTCGTCTTCGGGCTTATCAAGCAGTTTTGCCATCTTGGAGAGTTTTAAGGCGGCATCGTAGAAGCACCCGGTATCCGAAACGGCAGTCGGGCATTTGAACGAGGACATGTTGATCGAGATTGCCGGGCCTTCAAACGGTGCGCACCAGTCGCCAAGCCCGTAGTGAACGGTGTAATCGTCGCTCATGCTCTCCATATACGAGCAGTGTTTCTTGATGGCTTCGTAGTTCTTTTCAAGGATGTTGCGGTCGTTGTTGTAGGTATAGATCGTCCACGGGATGTCGGTCAAACCCATCGACCAGTCGGGGCCGTTCATGCTGTTGTAGCCCCATCCGGTGGATGGCACGACGCAGGGGATCTGCCCCGCAGGCCGTTGAGAAGTGCGCATGTCGTCGAGCCACTTGGAATAAAAAGCCTGCGCGCCGAAGTTGATCAAAATTTGTTCCGAAGAAGCCGCGCCGTCGCCCGTCCAACCGTTTTTCTCGCGGTGCGGGCAGTCGGTCGGGATAGATTCGCAGTTCGAGACCGTCGACCACCAGCAAAGGTGCTGCACGCGGTTCAATAAGTCGTCGGAGCAGTCGAAATGCCCCGCAACATCGAACGAGGTGTACATGGTCAGCCCGACCACATCGTCAAGTTTGGGCTCGTAATCGATGCCCGAGACCTCGACATACTGGAAGCCATGATAAACGAAAATCGGCTGCCAGATCTCTTCATCGTCGCTCTTTTTGATATATTTATCGGTCTGGAAGCCGTGGCTCTTGATAAAACCGGAGATGGGTGTCATGTCAAGCGAACCGTCTTTTAACACATCGGAATACTTCAACGTAATCTCGGTTCCGGCAGCACCGCGCAGCTTAAAACGCGCCACACCGGCTTGATTCTGTCCGATGTCAAATACCCATCCGGTCTCGGTCTTCCAGAGTTTTTGAGCGGGGAATTCGTGGTGAATTTGAATCGGCTGCAGGTTCATTCCGACAAGCGCACCGCCGGGTCCGCGCATCATTTTTGCCGGCTGCCACGCGGCATCGTTATATCCCGAAATTGTCCAGTCGCCGAGTTCTTTTCGCGCGTCATAGTGCTCGCCGTTGCGGATGCCGTTAAAATAGATCGGCCCTTCGCTCGATTTCCAATCGGTACGGGAGCAAATCAACTCGCTTGTGCCGTCTTCATAGGTGGCATGCAGCTCGGCGATCATCTTCGGAAAGTGCCGCCAGGTGGCCTGTTTGGTGTTCCACGGATCGTCGGCAAAGCAGTTGTACCAGCCGTTGCCCAAACTCACGCCGATGGCGTTGTCTTTGCTGAGCATGTCTTTTACATCGTAAGTGCTGTACATCACGGTCTCGTCAAAGCGGGTGAACGGTGTAGTCAGCATGTCGTTTCCGACCTTTTTTCCGTTCAAAAGCGCTTCGAAATAACCGAGTCCGCAGATTAGTAAAAACGCCTCTTTGACCGGCTTCGAAAGTTTAAATTCATGGCGCAGATAGGGAGCTTTTAAAGCGGAGGCCTCGCGGTCGGCCGCAAGCGCACCTTTGCCGATAAAATCGGCTGTGATCCAGTTGGCGCTCCAAGCCGAATCGAGCTTTCCGGTCACAAAAAACGCCGGTTCGCTCGTGACGCTCTCGCCGTTTTCACCTTTGACAGTCACAGTCCAAAAACAACGATGCACCGGCGGCAGCTTTTTGCCTTGATATGCGAAATGCAGCGTGTCATCGGTTTTGATTTCGCCGCTGTCCCACAGATCGCCGACACTCAGCAGCGAAACATCCGAAGCCACCCGAATGCGGCATGTCTTTTGAGCAGCACCGCGAGAATCGGCAGCGAGTTTGTATGAAAACCTCGGGGTCTCGTCCAGCCCGAGCGGATTCTTGAGATAGTTGATACTCAGATCGTATACTTTTGTAATTCCCATGATAAAATTGTTCCTCCCGAAAAGTATTATCTTTATTGTAACCGTTAATTTCATTTGGGTCAATACCGCTTGACAGGTTTTATGGGAGAATATATAATGCATCTGAACATCCTTCTTTTGCTAATACATCAAATGGGTGCAAGTTTAATGGTATCACAATTGATATTTACCGGGGATTTCCGGCTGAAGATTTGATATTGTCGCAGCTGTAAAGTTTTTATTTGTAAGAGGAAATCAAATGAGCAACTACGAAAACGCAAAGGCTATCATGTCCGAGCGATTCGGTAAAGACAACCTGATCGCGGTCGCAACCACAGACGGTGAGCGCCTGTATAACCGCATGGTTGACGCTTATTACGAAGACGGCGCGTTTTACATCAGTACATACGCGCTTTCAAACAAAGTGAAGCAAGTTGAATCCAATCCCCAAGTCGCCGTTTGCGCCGTTGACTGGTTTAGCGGTCACGGCATCGGTCGAAACCTCGGCTGGGTGTTAGACCCCAAAAATGCTGAGATTCGGTTAAAACTGCGCGAAGCGTTTGTATGGTATGACGATGCGAACAACGAACAAGACCAAAACTGTTGTATTCTCGAAATCCGTCTCACGGATGGCATGCTGATCAAAGATCACCACGCGGTACGTTATCAAATTGACTTTACGAATCAGTCAGCGCTATTAAGCGAGAACTGGGGAGCATTTAAGTAGAACTATTGCCGTGGGAATCCATGGGAGGGCTATAAAAAAGGTTGCTAAACCACAAGATTTGATATGACAACTGTAGAGTATTTATATGATCGGAGTTTTGATTTTGTTTAACTTGATATCGGAATGCAACGATTTTTTTAAAGACAGCGGGTTTACTTATGCTTTTTGCGGCGGATATGCGCTGGAAATGTATTTGAACAGAGAAATCAGAACTCACAGCGATATCGATATAATTGTATTTGAAAAAGATAAAAAAAGCGTAGTTGAGTTCATTATAAAAAAGGGCTGGAATGTATACCTTCGCGCTGATATGAAACTGATTAAAACCATCAATTCTGATGATAAAAGATTAAAAGACAGTTTAACCGTTTGGGCAATCAAACCGAATTGTTCATTTATAAAACTCGATCCGGTTGACGGCGAAGAAAATACTTTCACCTATAAAATTCTTAGCGATATTCAATTAAATTTTGATTTTATTGATCTGTTTTTTAACAAAGAACAAGACAGAGAATTTATTTGTAATCAAGACAAGCATATCACCAGAGATCTTGACTTATCAATTATGTATAACAACCAGATCCCATATTTATCTCCGGAAATAAAACTGTTTTTCGATTCAAAACCAAGGTATATGGAGTTAGATTATTTCAAAACTAAAAATCGAACGGATTTTGAATCGACGGCCCCTTATCTGCCAAAAGAAAATAGAGATTGGCTTATCGGCGCCCTTGTAAAAGAATATCCGGATGGGCATAAATGGATAGAGAAATTAAAAAATATGGACTTCACGTGATTAAACATTTTTGACACTGAAGTCCGAGAGGCAACGACGTTACAGCCCTGACTAATATAATTTATATAATATAGAAAGAGGAGATTATTATGAACCACACCATCAAAAATGCACATCTCAAAGTCGAAATTGCTTCGCTGGGCGCAGAGCTTCAATCGATCAAAACCGCCGACGGCACCGAGTATCTCTACGACGGTTCCGGCCCGTGGGCGAACCGTGCGATCATTCTTTTCCCGATC
>CAZTDA010000062.1:0-8506 GCA_964612155.1 uncultured Eubacteriales bacterium
GCAGCGTTTTGGCATCGGAACAGACAAAGGTCTCGGCGAACAAATCGCCCGGCTCGAACACCGCGACAATGTTTTTGTTGCCGTAAAAGTCCTCTTTGATCACCTGTACCTGACCCGACAGCACGATGCCCATGGCTTCGACCTTGTCGCCTTCAAAAAAGATGAACTGCTTTTTTTCAAAGTTCGCGACTTTAGCGGAGAGACAGGAAAGAAGCGAATTCAGTTCCGATTCACCGATGTGATCAAAAAGAGCGGTCGCTTGCAAAATAGATAAATATTTTTTCATAAAAATCCGTTTCCGTTGGAAATCCAACCGATTGTTTGATTTTAATATAGTAGAATCAGACCATAAAGTCAAGGGGCTTAGAAACGGAGGAACTTTTATGAAAAGACAAATGATCAAAATAGACGAAGAAAAATGCAACGGCTGCGGGCTTTGCGCCAAGGCCTGCCACGAGGGCGCCATCGGCATGGTAAACGGAAAAGCCAAACTGCTGCGCGAGGACTACTGCGACGGGCTGGGAAACTGTCTGCCGGTCTGTCCGACCGGAGCGATCAGCTTTGAAGAGCGCGAAGCGCCGATGTTCAATGAGGCGGCGGCAAAAGCTGCGCAGCAGTCGGGAAGGCCATCCGGCTGTCCGGGGACTCAGGCAAAAACCATCAAACATACCGAAAACGAGCCCTGTGCCTGCGGGGGTCATGCAGAAGAGAAAGCGTCCGACACGCTGCCCTGCGGCTGCCCGGGAACCCAATCGAAAACCATTCAACATGAAAACGAATTGTGCGGGTGCGAGAGCGAAGCGTGTTCCTGCGGAAATGAAAACGCCCACGAGGGCGGTCCGAAAAACACCAGCAAATTGTCGCAATGGCCGGTGCAGATCAAGTTAGTGCCGGTGAACGCGCCGTATTTTAACAATGCGAATCTGCTGGTCGCCGCCGACTGCACGGCCTATGCTTACGGCGATTTCCACAATCGGTTTATTAAAAACAAAATCACGCTGATCGGCTGTCCGAAGCTTGACATGGGCGATTATGCCGACAAGCTGACCGAGATCATCAAAAACAATAACATCAAGAGCGTCACGGTGGTGCGCATGGAAGTGCCTTGCTGCGGCGGGATTGAACACGCGGTCAAGACGGCGTTGCAAAACAGCGGCAAGTTCATTCCGTGGCAGGTCGTCACGATCGGCACCGACGGCGAGATTTTAGATGAGTAAAAATATCTAAGCATAAAAAATTGACGAAACAGGAGAGATATGTTATGTTAGAAAAAGTATTCGAATTTTACACCGGGAACGAAAAGAGCATTGAACGCGTGATTATGGACGAAAACGTTCATCTGATGCGCATGGTACTGCCCAAAGGCGACGCGCTGCCCGAACACTTTACCAACGCCAATGTCTATATGATCGTGGCAAAGGGTACGCTCTCGATTGCGCTCGACGACGGAGCGAGAAACGAGTATGCAGCGGGGCATGTGCTGAACATTCCCGAACACGTCAAAATGAACGCGAAGAATTTTTACGACGAGACCTTGGAGTTGTTTGTTGTGAAAGCGCCTGCGCCCAAAATGTAAAAACTAAAAAATTAAAACACAGGAGGAAGAACGTTATGTCGATGTTTTGCTACCAATGTCAGGAGACCGCCGGGGGAAAGGGCTGCACGATGCGCGGGGTCTGCGGAAAGACCGAAGAAGTCGCAAAGCTTCAAGATTTGCTGATCTACACGTTAAAAGGAATTGCGCAAATTGTTGTCAAAGCCAAGATCGAAATCAATTCGTTAAAAGAAATCAACGGTGAAGTGTTGAGCGGCTTGTTTATGACCATTACCAATGCCAACTTTGACGACGGCGCAATCGAGAAGCAAATCATTAAAATGCTTGCGGTGCGGGATGAACTGGCGAAAAAGCATCCCGTCTCCCGGCTGCACGACGCGGCGGTTTTCAGCGTAAAAACAAGGGAAGATATGCTTGCCAAAGCTGCAGAAGTCGGTGTGCTTGCGACCGAAAATGAGGATGTGCGTTCCTTGCGCGGGATGATCACTTACGGGCTCAAGGGCATGGCGGCCTATGCCGAACATGCGGGCAATCTCGGAAAAACGAGCGATGAGGTCACAGCGTTCATTTATGAAGCGCTCGCCGCTTTGCTGGATGATGAGTTGACTGCGGATGAACTGGTGGCGCTGACTTTAAAGACCGGCGAATACGGGGTCAAGGTGATGGCGCTGCTCGACGAGGCCAACACATCGCGGTTCGGGCATCCGGAAATTACATCGGTCGACATCGGCGTGCGCAAAAATCCGGCGATTTTGATCTCCGGACACGATCTGAACGATTTGGAACAACTGCTTGAACAGACCGCCGGAACCGGTGTGGACGTTTACACCCACAGCGAGATGCTACCCGCGCACTATTATCCCGCGTTCAAGAAATATTCCAACTTTGTGGGCAACTACGGCAACGCATGGTGGAAACAGCTGAGCGAATTCGAGAGTTTTAACGGGCCGATTTTGTTCACAACCAACTGCATCGTGCCGCCGAGAAGTGAGGAAATCCGCAACCGGATTTTCACAACCGGCTCGTCGGGGTTCCCCGGATGCAAACATATCGTTGCCGACAAAGACGGCAAAAAGGACTTTTCCGAAGTGATCGCACTGGCAAAGAAATTGCCGCCGCCTATCGAGATTGAGAGCGGAAAAATTGTGGGCGGATTTGCACACAATCAGGTGTTGGCGCTGGCTGACAAGGTAGTTGACGCGGTTAAATCGGGCGCAGTCAAGAAGTTTTTTGTGATGGCGGGCTGCGACGGCAGAATGAAATCGCGTGAATATTATACCGAGTTTGCCGAAAAACTGCCCAAGGACACGATTATTCTCACCGCAGGGTGTGCAAAATACCGCTATAACAAGCTCGGGCTCGGCGACATCGGCGGGATTCCGCGCGTGCTCGACGCCGGGCAGTGCAACGACTCGTATTCGCTGGCGGTGATTGCGCTCAAGCTCAAGGAGGTGTTCGGACTCGACGACATCAACCAACTGCCGATCGCGTTCAACATCGCTTGGTATGAGCAAAAAGCCGTCATTGTGCTGTTGGCGCTGTTATACCTCGGGGTGAAGAACATCCATCTCGGGCCGACGCTGCCGGGCTTTTTATCGCCGAATGTCGTCAAAGTATTGGTTGAAAAGTTCGGGATTGCGGGCATCGGCAGCGCGGACGAGGATGTTGAATTGTTCATGAATGCATAAGTTAAGGGGGTTTTATGATGAAAGCGATGATTGACAGAGAGGGCTGTATCTCGTGCGGGTTATGCGCGGAGGTCTGCCCGAAAGTGTTTCGGATGGCGGAGGACGGATTGGCGGAGGTCTATGTCGATCCGGTACCCGAAAAAGAGGAAAAGTGCGCTGTTGAGGCGCAGGAGAACTGCCCGGTTTCCGTGATCAAAGTGAGTATGTAGGGGTCGGCGTCCAAGCCGCCCTGAGGGGTGGCATGAAGACCCGATGATAAGATGAAAAAAACAACACCGAGGGAGATGATCCCTCGGTGTTGTTTTTTGTTGAAAGTAGGCGAATGGTATGATATATTAAATGCGCAAGACCGATAATTGCGAAAGGGTGGACATTCGGATGAAAATTGCGGTGGTGCACGGGCAGACACACAAGGGCGTTACATACGGGATGACAAGCGCGTTTTTGAAAAATCTGATGCAGGCGGAGGACGAACTCACCGAGTTCTTTTTACCCAAAGACGGGCCCGATCTATTTTGTTACGGGTGTTATAACTGCTTTTTGAAAAGCGAGGAAAAATGCCCGTCGGCGGCAAAAGTGCAGCCGATTATCAAAGCGCTCGAAGCGGCCGATGTGATTGTGTTGGACAGCCCCGATTATGTGTTTGAGATGAGCGGAGCGATGAAAAACCTAATGGATCATCTGGCGTATCGGTGGTTTTCGCACCGCCCGCACGGCGCGATGTTTACAAAAGTCGGCGTGGTCATTTGCAGCTCGGCGGGTGCGCCGACGGGAAGTGTGACCAAATCGATGGCAAGACAATTGAAATGGTGGGGTGTGCCCAAAGTGTATCCATTCGGGTTGGCTTGTCAGACCTTGCCCGGCGAAAAGCCGAGACCCGAAAAACAGGCACAGATCGATAAAAAAGCCGAAAAGATCGCAAAAGCTGCCCGCAGACGCGTTGAGCACCCCCGCTCCGGACTGAGATCAAAGTTCATGTTCTCGATTTTTAAGGGCATGCAGTCCAACGACAAAACCGCGTGGAATCCCATTGACCGTGAATGGTGGGTCAGTCAGGGGTGGACGAAGAAAACAAGGCCATGGAAGAACAAAAAGTAAACATATAGTATAATAATATTAATATATACAATATAGTTTTGAAAAAAGGTGGGATGAGGGCGGTTTTTCCTCAAGCATCCCGCCTTTTTTGATGTTTCGTGAGAATTAACCGGCGTCTTTGACCGCGCGAAAGGACTGATAGGCCATGGTTCCGGTTTTGGTTTTGGCAAAAACGCCGCCGTTATAAACGATAATATAGGCCTGATCGGGGTTTTGAACTGAGGTGTCCGCCGTCCAATAATAGATGACCTTGGAATGGAGCACCCAGAGCGGGGATTCCTTGTCGGGGGTCATTTGATAAGTTACTTTTTCGGCTTGCGCGTCCCAGATACCCCCGCAGCTTTCGCCGTGCAAAGACATCGACCGCACGGCCTCGTCAACCGTCGGCAGCCGCCAGATGTTTTGTTCTTCGTCCATGACGGTCATGCCGTCTGCCGAAAGATGTTTGCAGATATTTTGCGCTTCCTCCCACGAGACGCCGCTGTCCGACCAGCCGGGACCTCTGGGTGCCCAAGTCAGCGTCAAGCCGTTTCCGACGACCGTTCGCATGTCCAAGTTACCGTCGTCGATGCGTTGTGAAACCCTGATGCCTTGGGGCACGGAGATGGCGAGGACGATAAGTAACGGCACGAAAATAATCAAGCGGCGCGCCCATTTGACGGGGCGGGGTTCGCCGAAATAATAGAGCAGCCCCGGCGCTGCGAACGGAAGGATGACGAGCAGCCAAAGCACGTTAAAGACCGCGCCCGAGAAAAACCAGACGCAAAATCCGCCCGTGAGAATATGAGCGGCAAGCCCGATCTTTTTCCACTTTAAGATGATTAACGCCAGCAGCACGAAAACAATCGTAAACAGCAGATATTGAAACAGCAGCATGCCGACATTTTCCCAAAACGAGGTCGAATACCAGCCCTCGTGGAAGTTTTCGAACGCGCCCCAATACGCCCAAAGCCCCGAAAAAATCACGGTGATTGCGACACCGAGCCAGCCCAATGCGAGTTTCCATTTTGTCTTCATATTTGCTCACATCCTGAACTGAATGTAGAAATCAAATTAAATATAACATAATGTATATGAAAAAGCAACATATGAATGCTCATACGCTGCTTTTTAATTTAATGTTTAATAGGTGAAAAAACCACCCCGCCCTGCGGGGCACCCCTCCATTGGGGGGAATTTAAGTGTTTAGTGATATGTGCACCGGAGCCGGTTTCCGGAATTTATATGGATAGGTTTTTAATCTCCTTTTTGTGCTGCAAATGAATGCCGATGTGGCCTATTCCGAAAAGGACGGCGGAAATCATCAGCCAGATCACTTTGCCATACACACCCAGTAGAAAAAAGGCCGTGATCGGCAGGGTCGCTCCGGCGACCGGAATGCCGAGGAAGTTGCTGTAAAAAGCGGCCATGGTTTTCGGGCCGGTAAAATAGCGAATCCACCAACCCTCATAAAGCAGCAACAAAACAAAAGCGGCGACCAGCCACCATGTCCAACTCGACCAGCCGTGCAGGTTGAAATCGGAGAAGATCAGGACGAGAATAAAAGTCAAGGCCTGCCCGACCCGCTCGAAAACGAGCAGGATTTTATTTTCTTTAGGTTCGTTGAAATCTTTCGGCAGGTTTTTTGTCCAAAACAAATTGGGAATCAACATCATCACTAAAAAAATCAGGCCCACATAGGAAAATCCGAAATGACCCATGGTTTCAATCTCCTTTTATATTCTCATCTTAGATCAGCGTGTTCTTTTAACCATTTCACCACGCCGTCGTGATTGTTGGAAGCGATCACGGCGGTGGCTTTTTCTTTTAGCTCGGGCGCGGCGTTTTCGACGGCGTAACATTCGTCGGAGATTTCGAATAGCGGGAGGTCGTTTTTGCCGTCGCCGAAGGAGATAATCCGGTCACAGCCGAGATGCTGTTTTAACCACAGCGCGGCGTGGGCTTTTGAGGCGCTCACCGGCAAAATTTCCAACCACTGCGCACCCGAATAGATGTCTTTTGAAAAGACGCAATAAAAACGGGGGTCGGTTTTGAGCAGGTCGTATGCAGGCGCAAGCTCGGTTTCTTCCCCGATGCAGCTGAAATTGAATGAATTGCCCTCATAAGCGGCTTCGGGTCGGTCGACATCCCGCCTGCGGATATCGCCTTTGCGATGGTGGAGAAAATGTTGCTTTCCGACGTTCAGGCGTTGGGAATAAAAAGAGAATTTTTCAACGCCGCCGACATAGGCGAAAACAAACGGGTGGATTTGGTATTGTGCTAATACGTTCTGTATATATTGCGCCTCAGATTGCGAAAAGTAATTGGACAGCAATATTTCTCCGGTAGCATGATTGACAACGAATGCGCCGTTGTAAGTAATAACCGGAAAATCGATCCGGAGAGCGGCGGTGATTTTTTGCGATGAGTAAAAGGAGCGGGCGGTCGCGTAGGAGAAGATTATGCCCTCGGCGATCAGGTCATTGAGGGTTTTTGCCGTAAAATCGGACAACTGCGCTTCGCTGTTTAGCAAGGTGCCGTCGAGATCAGAGATGAATAATGTCTTCATGCGTTATTTCGCCGCCAAGGTCGCCCAGAAGGTAGGGACGCCTCGGTCATGCAGAAGACCGGAACTGTTATAATCCTCGAACAGGTCGCGCAGGGTGAATCCTGCTTTGAGTTGTCCGCGAATCTGCTCTTCGAGCGTGTGCGAAAACTGGATGCCGCAGTCCTCTTTTTCAAGCGATTCCATCAGTGCTGGGTCTTTGAGCGGGTTGAACGGCAGGTAATGTTTAATGGTGTGTTCATCGTCGCCGTCGAACAGATAATTGAAACCGTTGTCCAGCCCCGCCATCATAATGCCGCCTTCTTTGAGAATGCGGAAGCACTCGTTCCAGACCGGTTGAACTTGTTCGATATAGCAGTTTGAGACCGGGTGGAAAATCAGGTCGAAACTCTCATCGGCAAACGGCAGGGGCTTGGTCATGTCGGCGCGGATGGCGTTGATGGCATACCCTTCGCGTGCGGCGACCGAGAGTTCGCTGTCAATTTGTTTATAAGAATAGTCAAGTACGGTGCAGTCGGCGCCGAGAGCTGCAAAAATCGGCATCTGCTGACCGCCGCCTGAGGCCAATCCGAGGACTTTTTTGCCCGAGAGATCGGGGTACCAGTCCTTGGGGACGGGTTTGGTTGGGGTCAGAACCATCTGCCAGTCGCCGTTTTTGGCGGCGACAAACTGCTCGTGGGTAATCGGTATGCCCCATTCCCAACCCTCTTCGATCCAACGGTCGATGGTTTTGGAATTTTGATCGGTGTAATCCATTTTTATCTCCTTCATCTGAAAATGAGCGTGTTATTTGATGTCAATCCAAAAGATCCGAATGGTTTTTCCGTCGGCGGGGTCGAAAAATTCTTTTTCCAATGTCCCGCCGCAGCATAAAGCTGTTTTGGCGGACGCAATGTTCTCGAGATCACAGGAGATCATTACGCGCGGGATATGAAGCTGCCTTGCTTTTTCGAGCATCAACTTCAGTTGGATTGCGCCGTAACCCTTTTGCCGCTCGGACGGGCAGATGCCGTATCCGATGTGTCCGCCGCGTTTGGCAAGCACGGGCGTAAGTTCATGGCGAAGCTGTGTGGAGCCGACGATTTTATTATCGGATTTGCGAACAGTAAAATAGGTGGTGGCCGGAACGCCGAAAAAAGAAGTCGCAGGGTCTTTTTGCTTGTTCACAGTTGCAAGCCAATTTAAATAATTTGTTGCCTTGATCAAACCGCAGCTGCCATAGATATAATCCTCGCCGTGGTCGATATAATCCTGCCGGTAGGCGAGAATACGGGCTTCATCTTCCGGGGTCGGTTCGATTAATATGAAAATGTCTGCAAGGTTGAAATCCATGGGCCTCTCCTGTATTAAATAACACAAATAGCTTGCACGTACCGAGATCCTTTGATTGCGCGCGGTTGTGAATTAATGATCTTCAGAAAACCTGCTGTCGCACTCCACTCAGGATGACACCATAAGATATTTAATATCTGTAAGTTGATAGATAAATGGGAATGTCACTTTAAACTTTACGTTTTACACTTTACACTGACCCGACATCGCTTTACAACAAAGAAAGCCGCATCGGGGTGAAGTGGGACGGGGTTTGGACTTTGAAGCCGAGTTTTTCATAGATCGGCT